>CALZHS010000001.1:0-5975 GCA_945787265.1 uncultured Gammaproteobacteria bacterium
TACCACATCGACGATTACAGTACCCCTGGTTACCGCACTGGGTGTTGGCCTGGCGAGCTCGATCAAGGGGCGCAACCCGATGGTAGACGGATTCGGCCTGATCGCGTTTGCGTCGCTGACGCCGATGATTTTCGTCATGGCCTACGGCATGGTGATTTGACGCCTATGATAGAGATCGTCATCGATTTAATTAACACGCTGAAGGCCACCGTCTGGGATGTGTTGCCCATCGTGGTTGTTATTTTTGGCTTCCAGATTTTCATCCTGCGCAAGCCTATCCCGCACCTGAAAAAAATTATTACTGGATTTGTTTTGGTGCTGCTGGGACTCGCATTTTTTCTCGAGGGCCTCGAGGCGGCGCTGTTTCCGCTCGGCAAATTGATGGCGCAACAGTTAACCGACCCCGCCTTCATTGCTGGAGATGAGGTCGGCCGGGTACTCGAGTGGTGGGATTACCAGTGGGTCTACCTGTTCGCGTTCGCGATCGGTTTTTCGACCACCATTGCCGAACCCTCGTTACTCGCGGTCGCGATCAAGGCGAACCAGGTATCGGCCGGCAGTATTGGCATCTGGGGCCTGCGTATTGCGGTTGCGATCGGTGTCGCGATCGGCATCGCCCTCGGGGTCTACCGCATTGTCACCGGCACCCCGCTTTACTGGTACATAATTACCGGTTACGTGTTTGTCCTGATACAAACTATGTTTGCGCCGCGCATGATTATCGCGCTGGCCTATGATTCCGGTGGAGTTACGACATCTACCGTGACGGTACCCCTGGTGGCGGCGCTCGGGCTGGGTCTTGCCAGTACCGTGCCCGGTCGCAATCCTTTGCTCGATGGCTTCGGTTTGATTGCCTTTGCCAGCCTGTTTCCGATAATGTCTGTACTCGCCTATGCCCAGTTGTCTGAATGGAGTGCGAAGCGCAGTAAGAAGACCCTAACTGAGTGAGAAATCATCATGCACTTTAAACTAATCATTGCACTGACCGAGGATTCGATCACTGAAAAAGTTGTCGAGGCCGCCAGGAAAAAAGGCGCCACCGGATCAACCGTTATTTCCAGCGCCCGCGGCGAGGGGATGCAGGTTGCCAAGACTTTTCTCGGCCTGAGCCTGGAAACACAAAGAGACGTGGTATTGCTACTGGTCGAAGAACATATGTGTCGCGATATCCTCGAAAACATCGAGGCTACCGGGGAGTTTGAAGCCAATCCCGGTTCCGGTATCGCTTTCAGTATCGACGTCGATGACGCGGTCGGTGTAACGCAACAGATCAACCAGTTGTCTGAAATTGTTGAGGAAGAGATATGAGTAAGAAATTAATCGTTCGGGTTAAGGATGTCATGAAACCGGATTTCGATCTCGTCGATGGGATGGATACCGTGGCAGACGTGTTAAAGAAATCAAGCCACCCCGAATCCAAGTGTTTCATCGTCGATACCCGACATGAGAACGACGAATACGGAATCGTATTGTTATCGGATATCGCAAAGCTGGTTCTTGCCAAGAACAAGGCGCCCGAACGAATCAATATCTACGAAATCATGTCGAAACCCGTGGTCAGCGTGGACCCGGAGATGGACATTCGCTATTGCGCACGCCTGTTCGAAAACTTCGGTCTCGGTCGTGCACCAGTGGTCGACAATCGTAAGGTGATCGGCATCGTCGGTTATACCGATATCGTATTACACGGTATTCGTGATCGCTTACTCTAAGACGTCACGCACAGCAACGTTTAAACTTTTTACCGCTGCCACAGGGACAGGTTTCGTTTCTTCCCGGTTTCCAAGGCTGAAAACCGGGCATTAACATCTCGCCGGTGGTATACAACCATTTCCCTTCCTTTTTTACGAAGGCGCTTTTTTCATGCATCGCCTGTACCTGCCCACTTGCCAGCAGGCGCGCCTCGAATTCAACCGTCGCCTGCCGGTCCTGTTGATCGCTTGCGATAACCGCGAGTCCAATAAAGCGGATATCGGGATCGATTGTCAGCTCCCGGGGCCTGAAATCCGGGTGCCAGGTTTGGGACAAATAGGCAACATCATCAAGCACGTAGGCGCTATATCGAGATCGCATTAGCTGCTCCGCATTTTCAGGCAGTTCGCGATGTGATATAAATCGACCGCAGCACTGGTCGAAAAGTTGACCGGAATGACAAGGACAGTTCATAAACAATCGGTAAAAGGAAGACTATATCACCATGTCTCAAGCACTTGATATCCTGCGCAGTCGCTTCGGCTATCCGCAGTTTCGTTTTCAGCAGCAACAGATTATCGAAACCCTGGTTGCAGGCCGCGATGCGCTGGTATTGATGCCAACCGGCGGCGGCAAATCGCTGTGCTACCAGATCCCGGCGATTCTGCGCGACGGCACCGGCATCGTTATCTCACCGCTGATTGCACTGATGCAGGACCAGGTGGACGCGCTCGCACAAAACGGGATCAGAGCGGCGTTTCTGAATTCGACCCAGTCGTTCGAGCAGCAGCAACAGGTCAGGCGGCAATTGCGCAACGAAGTAATCGACCTGCTCTACGTGGCACCCGAACGAGCGCTCGGCGCTGATTTTCTCGAAATGCTCGCCGCTTGCAGGATTGCACTATTCGCCATCGACGAGGCCCACTGCGTGTCCCAGTGGGGTCACGATTTCAGGCCCGATTACCAGAAGCTCACCCGCTTACACGAGCACTTCCCGGACGTTCCCCGCATTGCGCTCACGGCTACTGCCGACCAGCGCACGCTGCGAGAAATCGAGCAACAGCTGATGCTCGCGGACGCGCAGCGGTTTGTGCACAGTTTCGACCGCCCCAATATTTTTTATCGCGTTACCCAGGGCGATAACAATCGACAGCGACTATGGCATTTCATCCAGCAAAATCATCCCGACGACGCCGGCATTGTCTACTGCCTGTCGCGCAAGAAGGTCGAGGAAACGGCCAGATGGTTGAGTGACAGGGGCCGCATCGCCCTGCCCTATCATGCTGGTCTCGACAAAAGTACCCGCGCCGAGCACCAGCGCATCTTCCTGCAGCAGGAAGGCGTCATTGTCGTCGCGACCATCGCCTTCGGTATGGGCATCGACAAGCCCGACGTACGCTTCGTTGCGCACCTGAATCTGCCCAAGAACCTCGAATCCTATTACCAGGAAACCGGCCGCGCCGGCCGCGACGGTGACCCCGCCAATGCCTGGATGGCCTACGGCATGCAGGATGTGATTACGCTGCGCCAGATGATGGCGCAAAGCGAAGCCGATGAAAAATTCAAACGTGTCCTGCACCAGAAAATGGAGGCGATGCTGGGTTTTTGCGAGCAAACCGGCTGTCGTCGCCAGACCCTGTTGGCTTACTTCGACGAGATCCTCGAGCAGCCCTGCGGCAACTGCGACAATTGCGTCGAACCACCGGTGACCTGGGATGCGACCGAAGCCGCGCGCATGGCGTTGTCCTGCGTCTATCGGACTGGTCAACGATTCGGCGTAAATTACGTCATCGACGTGCTGATGGGCAATGCCCGGGACCGAATCGTGCAGAACCGACACGATCAAATCAGTACCTTTGGTATTGGTGAGCTGGATAACAATGAGTGGCGCAGCCTGTTCCGACAGCTGATTGCGCTCGGTTACCTTTATGCCGATATCGACAATTACGGCGCGTTGAAGATGACCCCCGACTGCAAGCCGCTGCTCAGCGGTGAAAAACAGTTGCTGCTGCGCAAGTTCGCGAAGCCGACGAAAGTTAAAAAGGTCAGCACGGGTAAATCTGCGACCGTATTAGGTAGCGTCGATACGCCGCTATTCGAGGCGCTGCGTCTGCACCGCAAACAGCTGGCGCAGGCGCAGGGCGTACCGCCTTTTGTCATTCTGCACGACAAGACTCTGGCGGCGATTTGCGAACAGCGGCCCGAGAGTATCGAACAATTGGCATCGATTCCGGGCATTGGCGAACGCAAGCTAGAACTTTACGGCGCCGATCTGATACGGATTACCAGTCAGTACCCACGCGACCAATCCAGGTCTGAAACAGCGATCGACCTGGTCTAGCCCGGGTAGCCGATCTGTACGACCCTACCCCCGTTCAGGAGACCACTAACCTTTCCTGGATATTGTGTCGCCGGCGCCGGTCCGGGATGATTGTACCGAGTACACCCTGAATTGGCAGAGGTAAATCCATGTCAGACCACCCCTTTCAGCTGCGAGCAGTGTTTGACTACAGCGGTGATGACAACAATATCGACCAAATCAGCGCGCAAATTTTTTCCGATAGTAACTGGAACAGCCTGGAAATCAGTAACTCATCACCGGGTTTCCTGATTTTCGTTTACTCCTTCCTGATTTGCCAGCACACCTATTTTCACGCTAACTGCGGTGAGCGCGGACTGTTACTGGAGGCTGTCGTGGTTGAACTCAGCCTGCATGCCGACAATGACTGGAAAATTCAACAGGTCATAGTCGTAATCGATGCGACTCTGAGCGGCGGCAACCCGGACCAGGCAACCATCGATTATATCAAAGGGCGCATGCGCCAGTGCCCGGTATCGGTCAATATGCAGGAGCCGCCGCATTACCAGATCGAGCTGCAATTCAGTTAGCCGCCTCGAGCCGCTCCGATAATTCCTGGATCTGCCGCAGGGTTTGCCGGGGCAACGGAATGCCACTGTCCCGGGTCCGCTCCCGGTACTCGCGCTCGCGCTCTCCCGGAATCTCGACGCGCTCGAACCCCGGGGCTGGCGGGCAGTTTCGCAGTTCATCCAGGATTTCCTCGGCTATTTGCTGCAGCTGGCCCGGTTCCCGGTAACGCTTGCTGTCCACGGTCAGTAAAAGCCAGCTGCCCTCGGTTTCGGTCGGACCCAGCATGGCTTCGGCGACAATCTCGGCTGCCAGCGCCAGTGCGTATCCCTTGTGTCCACCCGATGGCATGATCGCGCCGCCGCGAAAATAATCCTCGGGGTCGCGCGTCACGTTACCCTCAGGGTCCATTAACACGTTGTCGGGTAATTTCGCACCGGCGCTGCGCGCCGCGTAGATCCAGCCACCGGCAATCTTCGAGGTTGCGAAATCGAACATCATCGGGCCCCGGTCACCACCGGGCACCGCGATGCTGTAAGGATTGGTCGGCAACATCCCACGCTTGCCGCCATAAGGAGCGACCTGGCGCCATTTTTCACGGCCACCACCGCCAAAACAGATGCTCAGGAATCCCTGGCAGGCGGCAGCTTCGGTGAAGGCACCCAGTCTGCCCGTATGGCCAACATTACGAATCGCGACTGCAGACACGCCCTGCTCGCTGGCAACCCGGCATCCCTCTTCAATCGCCAGGCGCATTGCGGGGATGCCAATACCGCCGTTACCATCGACAATCGTCGCGCCTCGAGCGGTCATCTTGATTTCAGGGCTCACGTCAGCCCGCATATATCCTGCCTCGAACTGCTCGGCATATTGCAAAGTGCGCATCAAACCATGCGATTCCATGCCGCACAGGTTTGCATCGGCAAGGTGCTCGGCAACCTCGCGGGCTACCTCGGCGCTACAGCCGATGTTCTCGAAGATCCCGCTTACCAGCGTGACAATTTCATCCGTCGGAATGACAACGCGCTCTTCTTCGAGCTCGAGCTTGCTTCTCACTTGATCCTGGTTCATCACGATATTTTTATTCTGATAAGGGGTTGCTAGTATAGTGATTGCGATCCGCCAGGGAATCCTTTTCAGGGCGCAACAAAAAGTTCAGATGCAGTGAGTTAAAAAGTTACTTCGGCTTTTACAGTGCTCGTAAACGTTCAAGTAACTGCCGATCGAGTTGTCGGTCGATTACCGACCGATCAAGCTGAGGCGAGTGCTCACAAACGTAGTCAAAGGCAATGCGCCAAAGCCTGTCAAACTGTTCCCAGAACAGCCTTTTGCCCAGCGGAAAACGCCAGCCTTCACCGATAACGATCGCATAGAGCCTGACCGTTTCGTCGGTAAGCCAGTGGTTACGAACAAAGGC
>CALZHS010000001.1:6022-26996 GCA_945787265.1 uncultured Gammaproteobacteria bacterium
GCATTAAGGCCGATTTATCTGAAAAATGGTTGTAAACGGTCGGTTTCGAGACTCCGCTCGCCTTAACGACCATATCAATCGATGTCCCCTTGAAGCCATTTTCGATAAAAAGGGGTAACGCGGCGGCCGCGATGTGATCTTTCTTGGATCTTTGCGCCATTACTGGGTTGATTCCCAACAGGATTTGTGCAAACTATACTAAACCGTTTAGTATATGTCATTATTTGAATACGCTTGATGCCCGGAGGCCAGGATGATTCGTAGCGAAAATGGTTATTTTGGAGAATTTGGCGGTCGTTTTGTCCCCGAAATCCTGTTACCCGCTCTCACCGAGCTCGAAGACCTGTTCTTCGGCTTGCGTGATGATCCCGATTTCTGGCAGGAGTACGTCACTTTGTGCCAGGAATTCAGCGGCCGGCCGACGCCCCTCACCCCGTTACGACGCCTGTCGAAACAGCTCGGCGGCGCGCAAATCTGGCTTAAACGCGAGGATTTGAATCATTCTGGTGCACACAAGATCAACAATGTGCTCGGCCAGGGTTTACTGGTGCAGCGCATGGGCAAGCAACGCGTTATCGCGGAAACGGGCGCCGGACAGCATGGACTAGCGACCGCTATCATGGCGGCACGTCTCGGCCTCGATTCGACCATCTACATGGGCGCTGAAGACATCGAGCGGCAATATTCGAATGTATTCTGGATGCGGCAGCTTGGTTCCGATGTGGTCGGAGTTACCACCGGTGCGCAAACGCTCAAGGAAGCGCTTGACGAAGCGCTACGCGACTGGGCGGCGTCGGTTGAAACCACGCACTATGTACTCGGCACCGCCTGTGGCCCTGCGCCCTTCCCCGAACTGGTTTCCTACTTTCAGAGCATTATCAGCGACGAAATCAAGGAACAGTCCCAGCGCCAGATGGGACGCCTGCCGGATGAAATCGTGGCCTGCGTCGGCGGTGGTTCAAACGCAATGGGTGCTTTCGGCGCATTCCTGGACAATCCTGAAGTAGCGCTGGTCGGTGTCGAAGCAGGTGGGCTCAGTTTCAAGGATGGCCAGCACTCGGTGCGCCTGTCGCATAACACCGGAGAAACCGGGATCGCACAGGGATATAAAACCCTGTTCCTGCAAAACCATGATGGACAACTCGGTGACACGCACAGTATCGCGGCCGGGCTCGACTACGTCGGCGTTTCGCCGATTCTTGCCTACCTGTCGCAACAGGGCCGGATGATTCCGGAATCGGCCACCGATGACGAGGTTACCGATGCCTTCAGCCTGTTAATGAAAACCGAGGGCATTATTCCTGCGCTGGAATCGGCGCACGGGCTCGCGGGCGGCTTCAAACGCGCCAAACAGATGCGGCCGGATCAAAATGTCGTGATTAACTTGAGCGGACGGGGTGACAAGGATATCTTCAATATCGCGCGCGCCTTCCCGCAACGCGAGTGGACCGAATTCCTGCAGCGCGAGGCGGCCCGCTCCACCGAACTCCTGGCGCAAAAGCGAGGGCATTAATCATGTTTCCAGCACAGTACGATAACCTGCAAATCATGTCCCACGCCGTGGTCGGGTTTCCCAGTCTCGAAGAAAACGAAAAAGCGATCGCGGGCCTGGCCGAGGCCGGTGTTAAACTGATCGAGTTACAGGTTCCGTTCAGCGACCCCGTCGCCGACGGACACACGCTGGTCAATGCCTGTTATGAAGCGCTCAAACACGGTGGCTCGGTGCAGGCAACGCTGGACCTGGCAAAGGTCGTCTGCGCGCGTCACCCAGAGGTGACTTTTGTCCTGATGAGCTACCTTAACCCGCTGTATCGCTACGGTTTACAGGAATTGTTCGAACAGGCCTCGGCGGCGGGCATCAAGGGCATGATCGTGCCAGACTGGCCGGTAGAAGAGATCGAACCCTGGTTGCCAACCCTCGACAAACTCGGTTTATCACCGATATTGATGGTAACACCCAATACTGCAGCCGAACGGGTCGAAAAAATTGCCAGGGCATCGCGTGGCATGATTTACGTGGTGTCACGCATGGGAGTTACCGGCCACGAAACGCAATGGGGAGAAAAGTTTCAGAACTATATCGCCGAAATCCGTAAACATACCGATTTACCGCTGGCCGTTGGCTTTGGTGTGCGCACCGCCGATGACCTCAATGCACTGACCGGCAAAGCGGAAGTGGCGGCGTTCTGCTCGCAATACATCGAATGGCAACGCGATGAAGGCAGTGAAGTCGCCGCAAAGAAAATGGAAACGGTCATTCAGTCGATTGATTCAACACAGACCTGAACGGCGTTCGCGATAAAATGCGGGAACAGCTGTCAATTTTTACCTGATTCCGGGTAACATAAATACCCCCGTGTTCAGCCTGCTTGATTTATTTCTCCTGGTCATCGCTGGCCTCGGGGCGCTGTACTGGTGGCAAAGCGGGCTATTCAAGGGGAAAGCGCGCCAACTGGCGACGGAGCATTGTCGACAACTGGATTTGCAGCTGCTGGATCAAAGCATGGTAATTACCGGCTTTTGGCCGATACGTACTTCCGGTGGCAACCTTGCTTTCAGAAGGACTTACCAGTTTGAATTTTCTTCGATCGGCGATCGACGCTATCACGGGCGATTGATTCTGGAAGGAATGAGGCTAAAATCCATCGAACTTGAAGCCTATAAACTTCCGGATTCAGAATGAACTTTTTGAATACGATACCGACGAAGAATTAATTCTAATAATCTCGTCCCAGATACCTATACTCAGTCCATTAATGAATTATTCCACATCAACCTTTTTACCTGCAGGATCACACATGAAAAAGCTACTCATTATCATCAGCATCGCTAGCCTCTCTTTTCTGTCCGGATGCGAAACATTTGATGCTTACACCGGTGAGCAAAAGACCTCCAGCACCGCCAAGGGTGCCGGCATAGGTGCCGGAATTGGGGCCGTACTCGCCTATCTTTCAAACCGGGACGAAAGCAGCAAAACGCGCAAAAGAAAGGTGCTCCAGGCCGCCGGGATCGGAGCGCTTGCGGGCGGTGGCATCGGCTACTACATGGACTCGCAGGAAGCCAAGCTCAGACAAACCTTGCGCAACAGCGGTGTCAGTGTCGAACGCGATGGCGACAACATCAACCTGGTCATGCCGGGTAACATTACCTTTGTCACTAATGGTCACGATGTCAATGCCGATTTTTACGAGGTTCTGGACTCGGTGATCCTGGTGTTGCAGGAGTTCAATCAAACCATCATCGTGGCAGCCGGCCACACCGACAGCAAGGGATCGACCGATTACAACCAGGCCCTGTCCGAGCGACGCGCCAGTTCGGTCGCAAAATACCTGCTATCGAAGGGAGTGATCGAGGCGCGCATCGAAACGGTTGGCTTCGGAGAAGGCACCCCGATCGCCGATAACGCGACCGCGGAAGGAAGGGCCCTGAATAGGCGCGTTGAACTGTCGCTGATTCCTATCACTGAAGATACCTGATCGCGGGCTCCCCGGGGCAATCTTTACAGTTGCGCCTTTAGCGTTTGCGCCAGCTCGTATGCGGCCAGGTAAGCGGCTTCGATGCGACCGTGGATACACCAGTCGCCAACGGCCGCAAGCCGCTGCCCGGGATCGATAAAAAAACGCTCGCCGTCCTGTTTTGCTATGTTTGCATACCGCCAGCGATGCAGGCCTACGTGATCAGCCGATGAAGCGTTGATCCCTGCAACCTGCTCCAGTTCCTGGAGCAGATATTCGATAACCGTTTCCGTAGCCGTGTCCATGTTTGCTTCGGCCCAGCGATTGGTCGAATGTACCAACAGCGTATAGGGCCCGTGCCTGCCGGGCTTACTGCTATCATTTGAGATCCAGCTAATATCCGCCTCACTGACAAATGCCGCCTGCCAGTCCACGGGCGGGGCCTGGGTAAAGCCCAGCATCAGTGAGTAGCAACCCAGCATCTGCTTTTGCCCGATGGGACCGCGCGCGCAGAAGGACACGGGCATCAGGTCGAAAGCCTGCGCTGCGGGTATGGAGAGAACGACCCAGTCGAACTCTCCGAGCATGGCCTGGTTCTGATCGTACAGCTGCCAGCGCGATCCTGACTCGACGATCTTTGCTACCCGGGCTTCGAGAATAACGTCGAGACCGGCTGCCATCTGTCTCGCCAATTCGTTCATTTTTGGGGCACACACATAATGCGGCGGACCCTCTGCCCAGTTGCGTCTGCTGATGATTTTTCCAGATTCGATTTCGACAAACTCGGCGTCCCAACGAACCACGTAGCCTTGTGCAATGCAGGGTTCGAGAAAGTGCGCAAACTGTTCTGATTTGGCGGTAAAAAACTGCGTACCGTGGTCGAACTGGAAGGAATCTGCCTGTCGCGTCGCCATGCGACCGCCGTAGCCGCGCGACTTCTCGAAAACTGTTACCTCGGCAACGGCATTGGTCTCAACAGCCAGCGTTAAACCGGCGACACCTGCCCCGACAATAGCGATGCGTTTCATAGTGACGTCAATCCTCTCAAAATGGTGCGCATCCTGCTACCCGGACCGTGAATCGGTCTTAAAAGCGCGCTGAATCTTGCCTGAGAACAGAAACAAAACCACTGCCATGCCGATACCGATCCATAAAGTCGAGGTTAAAATAGCCATCAATGTGATCTTTTCAACCGGCGCACCCTTATCCAGTCCCGAAGCCAGTCCAAGCAGCAGCAACGCGAAAAACAGCCGTTCGGAAAGGCCCTGCAACGACAGGTAAGTTGCGCGTTGATCCCGCGTGATGCGCGGTGCTATCGCGGCCCTGACTGGCGCATGTACCAGCGCCATCGGAAAATTACGCACGCACACTAATGCCAGCACAAGCGGACTAACCGCGATCGCCATTGCGGCGACGATACCCAGTTGAATCGACATGGCAGCCGCTAACACGCCAACCAGTCCCAGTTTCGACTGCCAGGCGATGCTGGTTCTGGCACCGATCGCACCCCCAAACATAGAAATTGATATGACCAGGCCGGATATTAGTGGGGCATATGAAGATGCTTCAAGCAACGGAAGCTGCAGCAGTGTGATATAAGGCTGGTAAAACTCGTACACGATATGTGCCATGGCATAGAGCACGATCACAACGAGAAATATCCAGCCCAGCAGCGGTTCGCGAAGTCTTGCGATACAGCCGAGGACCACCGCGATAAAACCTTGCGGCAAGGCCGTGGTTTCGTCGGCATGCTGCGGCTCGGTAAATCGCCAGACCAACGCGGCCATGATCAAAGCGCTGACCAGTGAAAAAACATAGGCCAGGCGCAGATCAATCAATCCGAGCACACCACCTGACAGGGTCGCAAGCGCCAGCATTATTAATCCCCATTGCTCGGCCCCGGCTTCGCGCCGCGCATACTCGCCTTCCCGGCCCAGCGCCTTGAGCGAATCGTAATGCAACGCGGTATCGGTGCCCGACTGCATCGCGATCCCGGTTGCCAGCAAGAACTGGCCCGCGGCAAACCACCAGAAGTTAGCACCAACGATGAAACAGCAGTGTGAAACGACCAATGCACAGGCAGCGATCAACAGGGTCGTGCGCCGGCCGATACGGTCTGAAAAATAACCCGATGGAACTTCCAGTACGAAAACCGACAAGTAGTAGACCGCGGACAGCTGGATAACCTGGTCCAACGGTAAAGTCTGGCTCATGTATAAAAAGAACACGGTAATCCAGGCGTGCCCGTCGGACGCGGCACGAAACCAGGGATACAAACGAATATTGCTTTCTAGCTGTGACAAAAGCTCTCGCTCAATTACTTGCCGGCCCGCTCAGTTCAGGCCGGCCTGGGCACACAGCGGATTACTATTGATTTACGGCGCAAATAAACGCTGCAACAGCGACCGACGAACTTCGCAATCACTAGTCGATCGTCAGGATTTCATCGCTCGATTCAACATGAAAGATCCTTTTAATCGTTTTCTGGAATAACGGGGCAATCAGGATCAGCAAGGTAATCAGCATGATAGTGAGTGTAATCGGGCGCTCCCATAGAAAACTCAGGCTGTCATCGTTGATTAACAGGGCACGTCGTAAATTATCCTCCATCATGCCGCCCAGTATGAATCCGAGTAGCAACGGCGCCATCGGAAAGGTCAGCAGGCGCAGAAAGATGGCCAGCGCACAAATTCCGGCCATGATCAGTATATCCATCGAGTTAAACGATACCAGGTAAACACCGGTTATCGAAAATAACAGGATCATCGGTACCAGGATCGGCTTCGGAATAATAAGCAGGCGCGAGATATAGGGAATCAGCGGCAAATTGAGTATCAACAACACCACGTTACCGACATACATCGAGATGATGACCGACCAGAACACTTCGGGATTATCGACAAATAACCTGGGGCCCGGTTGGATGCCGTATGAAATCAACGCGCCCAGCATGATTGCAGTGGTTCCGGAGCCCGGAATACCGAGGGTCAGCAGCGGCACGAAGGAACCGGACGAGGCAGCGTTGTTGGCAGATTCCGGAGCAGCGAGCCCGCGTAAAGACCCGCTGCCAAACTCGTCTTTCTTGTCGCCCTTGGCCAGGTTACGATCAACCCCGTATGCCAGGAAGGCGGCTATCGTCGCACCCGCGCCAGGCAGTACACCCACCAGGAAGCCCAGTACCGAGGAGCGCGCGACCGTCGGTGCGACTTCCATTACTTCCTCCTTGCTCAGTTTCATACTGCCGAGCTTTGTCATATCCTGCGTTTCCGCACCCTCGTCAACCCGTTCCAGCACCGACATCATCGCCTCGGCAAGCGCAAAGGTAGCCATTGCCAGCAGCAGGAAACTGATGCCGTCCAGCAGGTCGATTGAACCAAAGGTAAAGCGCTCGACGCCGGTCGCTCGATCGGTGCCAACGGTTGAAAGCATCAGGCCGAAAACCGTCATGATCAGCGCCTTGAGGATCTGGCCTTTACCACTAAAGGCTGCCACGGCTGAGAGTCCTAGCACCATCAACGCGAAGTAATCGGCAGACTGAAAGCTGAGCGAAACCTTCGCCAGCGTCGGCGCCGCCAACAGCAGGAAAATCGCCGATATGGTTCCACCTGAAAACGAAGAATAAGCCGCCAGTGCCAGTGCCTTGCCCGCCTGCCCCTTGGCAGCCATCGGATAACCGTCAAAGGCTGTGACAACAGTACCCGAGCAACCGGGTGCATTAATCAGAATCGATGACGTCGAGCCGCCAAATATAGCGCCGTAATAAACACCGGCCATTAGGATAATGCCAGACGCGGGATCGATCCCGTAGGTGATCGGTATCATTAGCGCAATCGCCGAAACCGGGCCAAGCCCCGGCAGCATGCCGATAAAGGTCCCGACGAAACAACCCAGTACCACCATGAATAAATTGGTGGGTAGCAGAGCGGTCTGCAGACCGGTAATAATGCCATCTAACATATCTTTAACTTCCGAATATTCGCCCGGGTGCCAGGTAGATATCAAGCAGCTGGGTTAAACCAAACCAGAAAATAAAAACAAACGGGACCGCGACCAGTAACAATACCTTGATGCGTTTTTCACCCAGAATACGAAACCCGGCGATCAGGAAAACGGTCGTCGAAATCAGAAAGCCGAGCCAATCCAGTGAAAATCCGTAGAACAGGGTCAGCAACATCAGCAAAATCACCGGCTTCCAGTTAAGCCGCGCGCCACCTGATTCAATTGCTTTATGATCCCCACTAAGCAGCAGGAAAAGCGACAAAACGACGCCCATCCCCGCCAACACATAAGGCAGAGTCTGCGCCGTCATCGGATCAAGCTCATCACCCGGGTATAGTTTTATCTCGCTGGCCAAATAGCCATAAGTAATTGAAACGAAGAGAAAAAACAGCGCACCGATACGTTCTTTGGAAAGGATCATTATGCGACTCCGATTAGTTGGGGGCCGGGCGCTCTCGATCACAACAGCCTAAGCCAGGCGCTGCCAAACGGGCTTTGATTACGTGAGCGAAGACACCATTAAGAGTGTGAATTTGCCCGCTTACAGAAATCCCAGCTCGCGCATCAAGTCGCCGACCAGTTTCTCCTGCTCTTCAAGAAAACTGTAAAACTCGGCGCCTGGCTTGTAGACGTTTACCCATCCATTTCGGGCACGCACGGTTTCCCATTCCGGGGTTTCATACATCTTGCCGAGTACCTCCGCATATGCATTAGCCTCGGCCTTGGAAAGCCCGGGTGCACCGAAAAATCCACGCCAGTTGGCAAACACCGTCGAATTACCCATTTCCACCAGCGTCGGAACATCGGGTGCATCACTGACCCGTTCCGGCGCGGTGATCGCAAGAATACGAACCTGGCCCGCCTTGCTCATTTCGAGCGCTTCACCCAAACCGGTTGAGAGTAGCTGGGCTTCACCGGATAGCAGGCCCGCCATTGCCTTACCACCCGCATCATAGGGAATATATCGCAAGGCCTTCGGATCCAGGCCTTCGGCCTTGATTGCAGCAGCCGGCACCAGGTGATCCAGGCTACCCTTGGCCGAACCACCGGCAAATTTCATTTTACGTGGATTCTCCTTGAATCCGGCTACCACATCTTTCCAGCTTTTAATCGGGCTATCTGCACGCACCACGAATGCGCCGTAGTCGGCGATTGTGCCGGCAACAGGGGTCAAATCACGAAATGATTGCGGGAAAACCTTGGTCAGGGAACGCACCACGATGGGCGTTGAATTCACCATCAGGGTTCCCTTTTGTTGATCGGCAGTCTCGATGATATGAGCGATTGCTTTACCGCCACCGCCACCCGACAGGTTCTGAAAAGAGGCCGTACCGACCAGACCGGATTTGGTTAGAGCTTCGCCGGTGCCGCGCGCGGTACCGTCCCAGCCACCGCCTGCGCCACCTGGAATTAGAAAATGAATTGAGTCGATCATTGGCGCTGTCTGGCCGCTAGATGGAATCAAGGCCATGCTTATAAAACTGGCAAAAAGAATCGTTAACAAGTGCCGTAATTGTGGTTTTATTTTGTGGATCATTGACATTAGTCCTCCTTAATTATTGATCTAGCGCTTTTAATTTCTTTGATTTGGATGACGCTCGCATAATCGTAACAATAATTTTCACGCTAGGCGATTACTAATCAATGTGATAATGAGATGAACATTTTATTGATTTCATTATGATGTCACATTATATTGTGCGAAATCGTACTATTTTTGGCAATATTCAAGAAAATATTTTTTCGTTAAATACTAGCGGTATCCGCTGCTGGTTTTTTTGCCCCGGCAGATATTGGTACAAGCGTCTTTGTCACCGCCAGGAGACTCCATACTGCAATGAAAGCCTCGAAAAATGCCGGGAAATTCGAAAAAACCACTAGTAAGGTGCTGTTTTACGCAATATTGGCATCCAATCTGAACTTCCAGCGAGACAATAGCCGGGCTAAGATCACCCGATTTTTCGCATCAGCAAATCCCGTATCGCGTTGGTCGCCGGAGGCCAAACTGCTCAATGAATAATCCAGACCTAGGGCCTTACTTCGTTTTTTTCAACGAGATCGCTATTATCGAGCGACACAGCCGCGCAACGCTGGAAGCAAAATTACCGCGCGGATTCCTGGTATCTCACTTCAGCGTACTGAATCATTTGATCCGCGTAAAAGACGGGCAGACACCGCTGGTCATTGCACGTGCATTCCAGGTACCGAAGACGACGATGACGCATACCCTGACAGTACTGGAACGACACCAGTTAATTGATATCAGGCCTAATCCGAAAGATAAACGCAGCAAATGCGTATTCATCACCGCGGCGGGACGCGCGTTTCGCGACCAGGCGATCGCCGATATTGCCCCGGACCTCGACGCGATGCGCAAGCATTTTACAGAAGATAAAATCTCGAAGATCGTGCCCTTGCTGTCCGATATCAGGCAATTTCTCGGCGACTATCGTAATTAAATCGGGTCGTCGACCTCTCGTATCATCACGTCGACGGCGATACATTGATCACGGGTCACCATCAACGGATTAATATCCATTTCCACCAGACTACGATTCTGGGCAGCCGCAAAATCCACCAGCGCGCGAATGCTGGTGACTAGCATGTCGATATCGACCGCCGGTTTACCGCGAAAACCCTGTAACAATTTAAAACACCTGAGGCCCTGCAAGGCGTTAAGAATTTGTGTATCGCTGGTCGGCAAGAGGAGGGTTTTTATATCACTGATTAACTCAACCAGCACACCACCGCTGGCAATCACCAACAGTTGACCAAATTGCTGATCGGTATTGATGCCGATCATTAGCTCGGCGATGACATCCTCGATCATGGATTCGACCATGACCTGCTTGAGCACGATTCCGGGAACAGTTTTCGAAACCGAATTTTGCACTTCCTCGATTGCATTGCGAAGCTGCGCAGCATCCTGCAAATTGATTTTAACCGCCCCCGACTCCGATTTATGCGGCAATTCTGCTGAAACAGCCTTCACTACCAGCGGATACTGCAGATCTTCAATTATCCCGTCGACAGCATCAATATCAATTATCTGTCCTGTCGGTACTTCGATCCCCCACTCTCTCAGCCTCTGCTTGCCCTGCCACTCGTCGACGACTTGAGTAGCGACCTCTCTGCCCGGGACTTCGATAACTCCGAAATCAGAGGTTCTCACATCCGACAGAACCTGGTCGCGCATCAATCCGAAGCGACACGCATATGAGATTGCATCGAGACCGGCATCGAGACCCTGCAGCGGGGTCACGCCGCCTGCGATCATGATCTCGCGCGATTCGCGGTCGATATTTTCGGGCAGATCGCTACAAACAGCGGCTGGAACGCCGAGCGGTTGGCAAGCCTTGATAAAGGATTTGGCATCGTTACGATAATAACTATTGTCTGCATGGATATGTGCCGGTGGAAAATCCTGTATCACCACCGCGACATCGTAACCATCACCGACCATGGTATGGAAAACTTCGGGCATGACCTCGGTATTGCCCCAAAGCGGTGTTGTGTAATCGAGCGGATTGGACGCGGTAGCGATATCGGGCAAGAGTTCCACCAGTGCACTTTTAGCCGTGTTCGAGGGTTGCACGAGGGCAAGACCGACTCGATCACAATAATCGGCGACCAGCGCTGCATCACCACCGGAACAGGTAAAAGCCGCGAGCTTGTTACCTTTTGGCGCGCCCGAAATCGACAGGAACTTGAGTGTTTCCATCATCTCAACCGGCGATCCGACCCGGATCATTCCCAGTTGGTCGAACAGCGCCTGAAACGCCTGATCGGTGCCAGCCAGCGAACCGGTATGGGTTATCGAAATTTGCTCGCCCAGGCTCGACTTACCGGCCTTTAACACTACGATTGGTTTTCCAGTGGTGATCGCCTTGATCGCGGCATCGGCAAATTTCTTGATACTGCGTATCCCCTCGATGTATAAGCCGATCGCGACCACAGCCGGGTCATCCACCAGCACGTCGATGTAATCCTCGATTGCGAGCAAAGCCTGGTTACCAGCAGAAATCACGTGTGTGATCGGCACCGAGCGATCGTTCATGATCATGTTCGCCGGCAGCATGCCACTTTGCATGATTAGCGCAACACCCCGATGGCAACGGTGATTGCCGGCGCCAAAAGGCCATAGCAAGGCGCCATTGGTATAGTTAACCAGGCCGTAACAATTCGGTCCGACCAGGGCCATGTCGCCGGCCGCTGCCACCAGTTCAGCCTCGGCACGCTGACCGGCCTTGCCAAGTTCGCCGTAGCCCGCGGTAAAACAGGCCACGCCACCGGCACCGATACGACTGAGTTGTTCAACGATTTCGGTCGCCGCCGCTCGCGGCGTCGCCAGGAACACCGCATCCGGCACTTGCGGAAGATCTTCGACCTTGGGGTAACAGGGCACGCCACCGAGCGTCTTGCGCCGGGGATTAACACCCCATACGGGGCCATCGAACTGCGCCGCGCACTGGCGTGCGCTGAAATCGGCATCGCTGCCGCCGATAAAGGCGATATGCCTCGGAGATAGCAGCCGGCGCAGGTTCTCAGGCAATCCCGGCATCAGGATTCATACTGGCGCAGTAATGAGCGTGAAATAATATGGCGTTGAATTTCCGAAGTGCCGTCCCAGATCCGATCGAGACGGGCATCGCGCCACAGACGTTCGATCGGCAACTCCTCCATCAATCCCATACCACCGTAAATCTGGATCGTGCAGTCGGCCGCTCGCCCGACTGCCTCCGACGCAAACAGCTTGGCCATGGCCGCATCGTCAGGCTCCATGATACCCTGGTCGGCTTTAGCTGCAGCATGCATCACCAGCAGGTCGGCGGCCTGCAGATCGGTTGCCATATCGGCAAGCTTGAACGAGGTTCCCTGGAATTTACCGATCGCCTGACCGAATTGCTTGCGCTCCGTGGCATAGCGGGTGGCCAGTTCGAGCAGGCGTTCCATTTTTCCGCAGGCGGCGGCAGCCACCCAGACACGCCCCATCTTGAGCCACTTGTCGGCGAGATCGAATCCCTGACCCTCTTCACCGAGGACCTGGCTCCGGGGTACCCGGCACTGGTTAAATGACAACTGCCAGGTGTGGTAGGCACGCTGGGCCGCACAGCGCGGACCACGCTGGATCTCAAAGCCGGGTGCACCCTGATCGATCAGAAACGCGGTAACCAGTTTGCGTTCGCCGCGCTTGGTTTGCTGCACCCCGGTCCAGGCAAACAGTATCGCGAAATCCGGAATTACCGGGCTACTGATAAAGTGCTTCGAGCCGTTAATAATGAAATCGTCGCCATCGCGTTTGGCGGTGGTTGCCATCGACAGAATATCCGAGCCAGCGCCGGGTTCGGTTAGCGCAAAAACCTCTTTCTTTTCGCCAGTGACACAGGGTCTTAAATATTTCTCAACTTGGTCGTCACGACAGGCCATCAAGATTTCCGAGGGTCGGTGGATATACCCGTGCAAGCCATAGCTGGTTTTCCCCAGTTCGCGTTCGAACAGGGCCAAGGTTTTATAGTCGAGACCGCCACCGCCTATCTCTTCGGGCAGATTGGGTGCATAAAAACCCATTTCAATGGCCTTTTGCTTGATATGCCGACCCAGTTCCTCGGGTACTTCGCCAGTTCGATCTACCTCGGCCTCGTGCGGCTCGAGTTCCTGTTCGCGAAAAGCACGCAGCGAACGGATGATCATGTCCTGCTCGGCGGTCAGATTGTAATTCATAAAGCCTGGTCCCGGTGGACTAACAAACGCTGCCAATCTTATACCATTTGTTATTCGAGTCTACTAAACTGCGCGGTTCCGACAGCAAGGCTTTGATTGAGGATAACGATGATTCCAGGTGATGACGAGGTACGGGTTACCGTCGATAATTCGGTGATGGTGATCACCATCGATCGCCCCAAGGCAAACGCGATCGATCTACCTACCAGCCGCAAGCTGGGCGAGGCATTTGTCTACTTTCGCGATAATCCTGAGCTCAAGGTAGCCATCGTTACCGGTGCCGGTGAAAAGATATTTTGCGCGGGTTGGGATTTGAAAGCGCTGGACAGCGGCGATACGCCGCTGGAGAACTGGTGGGAGGCCGAGGACCCGGAACTGGGCGGCTTTGCCGGAATCACCGAAATGTGGAACCTCAACAAACCCGTCATCGCCGCACTCAATGGATTGACTATCGGTGGAGGCTTCGAAATAGCGCTCGCCTGCGACCTGATCATCGCGGCCGAGCATGTTGAGTTTGCGCTGCCGGAGTTACCGCTCGGACTGATCCCCGACGCCGGTGCCGTGCAGCGCCTGCCGAAACGCTTGCCCTACAATATCGCGCTCGAAATGCTGTACCTGGGTCGTCGCATGAGCGCCAGCGAAGCGATGCATTACGGCCTTATCAACAAGGTCGTCGCGGCGGATCAATTGATGAACTCGGCGCGCGACTGGGCCGACCAATTGTCACAGGTTGCACCCCTCGCGTTGCAATCGGTTAAAGAAGTACTGCGCGCTATCGAATGCGAACCAACCGAGCGAGCGTTTCACAAAATGCGTTACGAAGATCTTCCGACCTACCGCGCAATGCTGTCTTCGGAGGATGCCGGCGAGGGAGTCAAGGCTTTCGTGGAAAAGCGCGACGCTAAGTTCAAGGGTCGTTAACATGTTAAACCAGGCACCCGAAAACGTGCGTCGAATCGCCTGTATTGGCGCCGGCCCGATTGGTGGCGGCTGGGCTGCGCACTTCCTGGCCCAGGGATACCTTGTCACCAGTTACCTGCATGATGCATCCGAGTACGATGCATTGATGCGGCTGCTCGAAACCGCGTGGTCGAGTCTCGAGGCAGTTGGTCTCGCCGACGGCGCCTCGATGGACAACTTCAGCTGGACGACCGACCTCGGCAAGGCAACCGAAAAGGCCGAGTTTATCCAGGAAAGCGTGCCCGAGGTGTTGCCGCTGAAACAGGGCCTGTACAAGACCCTGGGTGAAATAGTGGACGCCAACGTGGTAATCGCGTCGAGCACCTCCGGGCTGTCGATGACCGATATCCAGGCCGAATGCGCGACACCAGAACGCACCGTGGTCGCGCATCCCTTCAATCCACCCTACCTGTTACCGCTGGTTGAAATGATCGGCGGCGAAAAAACCAGTCCGCACACGGTCGAATGGGCCGAACAATTTTACCGACATGCCGGCAAGGCACCACTGGTCATGAAGAAGGAAATCCCGGGATTCATCGCCACGCGCCTGCAGGAAGCCATCTGGCGCGAGGCGCTGCACATGGTTGCCAATGGTGAAGCTACCGTCGAGCAGATCGATCAGGCGGTGGTCAACGGCCCGGGACCACGCTGGGCCCTGATGGGACCCTGCGAAATCTTTCATGTCGGCGGTGGCGAGGGCGGCATGGCCTACTGCCTCGATCAGTTCGGGCCCGCGCTGAAGCTGCCGTGGACGCGCCTGGTAGCGCCGGAACTGACCGATGATCTCAGGAAAGCCATGATCGACGGTTGCGTCGAGATGACCGCGGGCCAGGATTTTGCGAGTTTAAGCAAAAAGATGAATGACGGGCTGGTCGAAATTGCGAAAATGAAACGAAAATTAAAAAACCAGTAATGCTATTACCAACCGGGAGAACCTGATCTATGAATAACGACGTCATCATCAGCTGCGCCGTAACGGGCGCCGGCGACACCACCAGCCGCAGTAACCTGGTACCGGTAACGCCACGCCAGATTGCGGACTCGGCGATCGAGGCCGCCAAAGCCGGCGCCGCGGTGGTCCACGTGCATGTGCGTGACCCGGAAACCGGCCAGGGGTCCCGCGATCCCGCTTTGTTCAAGGAGACCGTGGACATGATTCGCGACAGCAGGGTCGATATGATTATCAACCTGACCGCCGGCATGGGTGGTGACTGGGTGCCGAGCGACGGGGACCCGTCGCTGCCGGGACCGGGAACCGATATGATCGGGCCCGAAGATCGACTGGCGCACGTGGTTGAATGCAAGCCCGATATTTGCAGCCTCGACTGCGGCACTATGAATTTTGGTGGCAACTACACTTACATAAATACCGCGCCCTACCTGCGCACAATGGCAAAAATCACACAGGAGTTGGGCGTTAAACCGGAGCTGGAAGTCTTCGACCTGGGGCAGATCCGTCTCGCGCGCAGCCTGATTGACGATGGCCTGATCGATGCACCACCCATGTTCCAGATCTGTCTCGGCATACCCTGGGGCGCCGGCGCCGACACCGAAACCATGGCCGCGATGAAACAGGCTCTCCCCGAGAATGCTGTCTGGGCTGGTTTCGGGATCTCCAAAATGCAAATGCCGATGGTGGCCCAGGCGGTACTGCTGGGTGGCAATGTCCGCGTTGGACTGGAGGATAATATTTATCTCGATCGCGGAGTGCTCGCCAGCAATGGCATGCTGGTCGAACGGGCGGTTGAAATAATCGAGCGTATGGGTGCCCGGATACTGGGCCCTGGCGCAGCGCGAGCCAAACTGGGGCTAAACTAGCCGCAATATGGAGAATTCCAGGGAAATGCGAAACACGTCACCCTTGATATAATTCGTATTGCATATATATACACTCTATGAGCATAACGAATACACAGTTTGCAATTGGACAGGTCGTCAAACACCGACTGTACGATTTTCGTGGCGTCATCATCGATGTCGATCCCGAATTCAACAATACCGAGGAATGGTGGCTATCGATCCCGGAAGAGTTGCGACCCCACAAGGACCAGCCCTTCTACCACCTGTTGGCGGAAAACGAGAGCATGGCTTACGAAGCCTACGTGTCTGAACAGAATCTTTTAAACGATGAAAGCGGCGAACCCGTTAATCACCCCCAGGTACCCGAGGTGTTTGGTGAGTTTAGGGGCGACAGTTACGCGCTGCCGGATAGCTACCGCAATTAAACCAGCCGGTCTTTATACATAAAATAAAGGGGTAGCAATGCTACCCCTTATTTCGTTGCGTTTTAACGGTCGCGGTATCTAGGCAAACCACCAGCGCTCGGAGTTCTTGGCACCGTCGAGCTCCCAGTTGTTACCGATCACTTCGGGCACGTGCAGGCGTTCGTTATATGCCATGACATCGCTGCGGAACAATGGCAGGCAGACGCCGCCTTCATGGTGCACGATTTGCTGCATCTCGACGTAGAGTATCCGCCGCTTGTTCGGATCGAGTTCGGCGCGGGCCAACACCAACAGCTTGTTGAACTTATCATGCTTCCAGTAAGTATCGTTCCAGCTCGCGTCCGCAGCATAAATTTGCGAGAAAATCCAGTTCTCGGTGGCGCGGCCGCTCCAGTAACAGGCACTGAAAGGCTTCTTCATCCAGACGTTGCTCCAGTATCCATCGTCCGGCTCGCGCACAACATTGATGTTAATACCGGCCGCACGGGCCGAAGCGGCCATCAATTGCCCGGCATCGAGGGCGCCGCCAAAACCGGTTTCGGCAGCATGAAAATCGATGTCGAGCTTGCTCAAACCAGCCTTCTTCAGATGGAACTTTGCCTTGTCCGGATCGTACTGGCGTTGCGGCAACTCGGCCTCGGTGGCGCGGTAGATATTGGCCGGGCCGATAGGATGATCGTTACCCAGCTGACCGAAACCGTGCACCACCTTCCTCAGCCATTCTTCGCGATCGACGATGTACTTGACCGCGGTGCGCACATCGTTGTTGTCGAACGGCGCCGTGTCGGTGCGCATCGGCAGCGTAATCTGTTTGTTACCGGTGGTCGCCTCGATCTTGATTCCCGGAACCCGCTTCATCAGGTGTATTGTCTGGGTCGGCACATTGTTGATCACATCGAGCTGACCACCCTGCAACGCCTGGCTGCGCGCGGTTGCATCGGCGATCTGCGTGATTTCGACTTCATCGAAATGCGCAAAGCCTTCTTTCCAGTAGTTCGGATTGCGCGTGGTGAATGAACGTACCCCTGCATCATGCTGTTTCAACACGTACCCACCGGTACCGATCCCGGATGCCCAGTCGATCGTGCCATCGCTATTAGCCGGGCAGATATTCATGTGGTAATCGGTCAGCAGGAACGGGAAATCGGCGTCGCCGCCGCTGAGTTCAACGTTTATCGCATGTTTGCCGTCGGCCTTGACCGAAACCACACCAGCCATGATGCCCTTGGCGGCCGACTTCGAATCTTCGCCCAGGTGATGGTTGATCGACGCGATCACGTCTTCCGAGGTCAGGCTCTTGCCGTTGTGGAACTCGACGCCCTTGCGGATCTTGAAATGCCAGTTTTTGGCGTCCGGACTGGCTTCCCAGCTTTCCGCCAGTTCAGGCGTCAGCTGACCGTTGGCGGCAACCTCGGTCAGGCTGTTGCGCAACTGGCCAAACTGCAGATGAATCATGTACAGGTCGAGAATCTGGCCTGGATCCATGGTGTCGGTGGTAGCACCACCGGTCAGGCCGACCCGCAGACGCCCGCCTTTTTTAGGGGTTGCCGCTTCGACCTTGTTGAGAATGGCCGATGCCGCGGTCAACGACACACCCATCGCCAGGGCGCCGGTTATAAAACTGCGGCGGGACAGTTTTCCCGACTCGAATGACTGCTGAATATCTTTGATTTTATCCGCGACTTCGAGATCGGACACGCCCGCGCTCAGGTCAACTTTTTTATCGTCTTTGGATCTCACTTGTGACTCCTCCTCTTCGGAATATCTTGTTCAGTTTAATTATTAATTGGCTGCGCCTTATGGCTGCAAGCATATCCCAAGTTACTTAAGCGGTGCAATCGGCATCTGGGGCGCCACCCTAATTTTGCCCGACGGTTGGTCGTGGCTAAGCATAAACTAGCCGGGTCAGACGGCGGATCCCGGCACAAAACCGAGCTTCTTATCGACGATATTGTTTAACGGGTTACCGGCCAGGTAGCGCCTCCAATTATCTAAAAACTGCTTCGCCATCGCCGCCTCGTACTCGATATAGTCACCCGACATGTGCGGCGAAACCAGGCAATTAATCGCGCTCCAGAACGGGCTGTCCGACTGCAGTGGCTCGTCCACGAAAACATCGAGTGCAGCGCCCGCAATTTGTTGCTCGTTCAGGGCCTTGAGCAGCGCATCCTCGACCACGAGCGCGCCCCTGCCAACGTTGATGAAGCGCGCGTGCGAGGCCATGGCGGCAAATTCTGTAGCGCCAAAAAGGTTGCGGGTGTATTCAGTCAAAGGGGTGATCAGTACCACGTAATCTGCACCGGCCAGGTGCGCATGCAAATCATCCACCGCGTGAATATGGCTAAAATCCGCTCCACCACCGCGCGCACTGCGACCAATGGCTTCAACCTCCATGCCTGCCGCCTGCAGCAGGCGGCCGATCGCGCGCCCTATCGAACCAACTCCAACCACGAGGGCACGCTTGCCGGCAACGATTTCGGTCAGTCGATGCCGCCACTGCGCCTGCGCCTGGAACTCGAGTGTCTCGGGAATCTGCTTGGCGAAGCAAATGATCATCCCAAGCACCCATTCGGCAATCGGCACATCAAAAATACCGCGCGCATTGGTCAATTGAACGTCACTGTCAACCAGTTCTGGAAACATCGCGGCATCCACACCCGCGCCTGCCCAGTGGATCCAGCGCAACTCGGTTGCACTATCCCAGGCCTCGCGCAGGCTGTCAGCGCGAAAGTTCCAGCCCAACATGGCTTCAGCCCCGGGGAGCGCTGCACGCAATTCATCGGTAGTTGTCGCAAATCGCAGTTCAGCCTGCTCGCACAGTTCACCAAGACGGGGCACATCTTCAATCCGCTCTGCCCCCTGTATCACCAAAACCGGTTTCAAATTAATCCTCTACTTTAGTGTGCTGTCAGGAATCGCATATTATATCTGCTTGTTGCTGTTCGAGGAAAATGCGCCGAACTTCCGTGGCAAGTGGTGCGAATATTTGGCGTGACCGAGTAATTATGTTTAATCTGGAAATCTTCCACTGGCTATCCGTCTTTAATGGAAAACCTGCTTTCATATTGGGAACTGAAATTTTATAGTTACGGTCACACCAGAGGATTGTAAGTAATGAGCGAACCGCCAACCCAGGAATACGATGGCTTTTCTGGAAGCCGTCTGGGGGGAAGGCTTCATGTCACCCGGTGGTACTGATGAGGTTGATCGCTACCTGGCCGGGATTAGTCTCGATGAAAAATCTGTGCTCGATATCGGCTGCGGTCTCGGTGGCATTGACATTCACCTGGTGCAGCAGCATGGGGCAGCATTGGTAACCGGCATTGACGTCGACCCGGCTCTGATTGAGCGCTGCAATCTACTGGCGCAAAAGTATAATGTCGTGGCTCAATCAAGGTTCGTTTGCGTCGATCCTGGTCCGTTATCGTTTGATAGCGAGAGCTTTGACATCGTCACCAGCAAGGATTCGATCATTCACATTGCGAATAAACATGATCTGGCCGTCGACGTTTATCGAGTGCTCAAGCCGGGTGGCTGGTTTGTCGCCAGCGACTGGCTGGCTGGCTATGATGGCGAACCATCGCGGGAAATGCAGGAATATCTCATTGCGGAGGGCCTGGATTTCGGACTCGCATCCGCCAACACCTATCTGGATGCATTGGAGAGCGCCGGATTTACCGATATCGAAATTTCCGACCGCAATGACTGGTATCGCCAACAGGCCCGCGAGGAACGCGAACAAATGGGCGGCGTCCTGTACGATGGCCTGGCATCAAAGGTCGGAACCGAATTTCTGGAGCACGAAATCGATGTCTGGGACAAGATGATCATTTCCATCGACCAGGGGCAATTGCGCCCGACTCACTTGCGCGGACGAAAACCGGAGCTCGTTTAATAACAATCTATTTGCTTGATCGGAAATAACTGTATGTCTCAAAATCAATCAACCTACGAAAAGGCCAGGGCGTTAATCGATGCCGCTAACAGCGCAGACCCCAACCAGGTATCCGTTGACGGTAAAGAATGGCCCAAGGAACTCCTCTACTCAGAACGCATGTCAGACATGCTGAAGCGCTACAGACCCGATGCCGATGACGCGATGAAGCTCGCCATACGGGCACAGCATATCGAGCGCTGGAAATCACCACGCAATGCTTACCCCATGGATCGCATCGGCTACCTGAAGTGGCGCAAGGACCTGTACAAGATCCAGGCGAATACCGCCGCCGAATTATTGCAGCAAGCAGGATATGGTGACGAGGAAATAGAGCGGGTACGAAGCGCGGTCGCCAAGAAAAACATCAAGGGTAATCCGGACACGCAGCTACTGGAGGACGTGACGGACCTTTGCTTCATGGAGCACTACATGCTCGAATTTGTTGACAAGCACCCCGATTACAGCGAGGAAAAGTGGATAGAGATTATCCAGAAAACCTGGCACAAGATGTCCGACAATGCACACCAGTTCGCATTGTCCGGGGCGGTCAAGTTGCCCGAGACCCTGGTGCCCCTGATTCATAAGGCAGTTGCTGGTCCCACATAAATCACCGGATAAATCGACCCATGAATACGACTGAAAAACGCCCCCCGGTCTGGATTGGGCACGTGGCCATA
>CALZHS010000002.1 GCA_945787265.1 uncultured Gammaproteobacteria bacterium
GATGGGTCCAAGATCGGCAAGACTGGCGAGCGGTAGTGCAAGCAGGCAGGCACCGACTATAATTGGTCGAAAGGTTTTCATGCGGTTCTCGCTGAATTAGAGAGACGCACACAGTTGGCGAGAAGTGGTACCAACGCGACAAGCTGTGAGAATTACCACCCGTAATTCTGGTCTTGTTATATCAATTTCAGGCCGGTCTCCGGACTTGGAAGCGTAAATGCTTCCTTTACCGTTGCGGGGGCAGTACTCGATTTGCGCGAGTTTCCCGATTCTCGTGTTTCCACGCACCTGAAAACGTGGGGCAATGATTATGAAAACAGCCAGGCATGTCCAGTCGGTTTTGAAATTTTGTCGCAACCAGGCAGGGTTTGCGTCGGTTTGAGTTCTATCGCATGATCACAATCCTGAATCATAATCACCGGCCCGCCGTGTTTAGCTTGAAATCCAGAGCCTGGCAACTTGGTTTAACTTCAGTTCTGCTGGTGTTTACCTATTTTCTGAGCCTGACGCCAACCGTATCGAGCCTGGAATATGACCTGTTCCTTTACATTGTTGGACTGCAGCCGGCAAATCAGGAGTTTGTCGAGATTGGATCGATCCGGTTCGCCCCCGCCTGGAGCCTGGTTCCCGTTTACGGACTGATCCTCGCGGTTTACGTTAGCAAGTACACGCGTTCCCGTACCACCGCGGCTTCCATCCTGACCGTGATCCTGATTCTGTTCGGGCTATTGATGCTGGAGATAATACTTGCGGTTTTCCTGCGGCTGTTCCTGCCGGTGATGTTCCCGGCGCTCGTCATGTTATTACTGTCAACGATTTACTGGGCGGTCGATCTTTATCGGGGTTTTGCAACCGGTTTGCTCGCCCGGCAGGAATTCGTCGACCTGAACGACGTCCGTGCACGCAGCAAAAAGGGAGATCTACGCACTGCTCTGACCATGCTAAAGCAGTGTCCCTACAGCGATGACTTGCTCGAAGTTGCCTATGAGCTGGGTATGTTGCTCGAATCAGATAAACACTGGGCGGGTGCCTTGAACCTGTATCATTGGTTGTCGAAATACGACCCCGGATTAAGTGATTTCGTCGCTCGCGTCGAGGAGATCAGGGAAAACCGCGCGGAGCTTGTCAAGCAGCGCATGTCGATGCGGGAACTAAAGCCCGAGTTTCCTGCAATCGGAAGCTATCAACTGCTGAAGAAGATCGCCTCGGGGTCAACCGCGTTAATGTACGAGGCGATCGACATGCGCAGTCAAAATCGAGTTGCGCTTAAGCTGATGCGGATTCGCAAGGACGAAAAAGTAGTGCGGGAGCGCATTGAACACTGGCTGAGCGAAGCCGTTATCGTGTCACAACTCGATCACGACAATATCGTCAAGATTCACGATGCCGAGATGCTGGGTGATGGTGCTTATATCGCGATGGATTACATATCGGGTTACTCGATGTCACGACGCCTGCGCAAACGCGAATACCTGACGGTAGGTGAGTGTATTCGCATCTCGAAAGCAATGCTTCAGGCGCTTGCGGCAGCGCATGGCGAGGGCGTAATACATGGCGATATCAAGCCGGCAAACATCATGTACGATATTGTTAACGACACCTACATCCTGACCGACTTCGGTGCGGCCTACAGTAAGCACGAGCCGCGCCAGACTGACAGGGTCATCGTTGGAACGCCTGCCTACATGTCACCGGAACAGCTGGAGGGTAAGAAGCTGGACGGGCGCTCAGATCTGTTTTCGCTGGCGGTGACGCTTTACCACTTGCTCACCGGGTACCAGCCATTTTCCGGCAACTCGCTCCCGGAACTGAAACGCAACATTCTCTCGGACGAGCCCGACCTCAATCATCTTACCCTGCCGGCTGGTATCGTCGAGGTCCTGATCAAGGCCTTGCAGAAAAAACCCTACATGCGTTTCGCCGATGCACAGCAAATGCTGGTCTCGGTCGAATTCTGTGAAAACCAGTTGCTTGAACGAATGCAGCAGCACGGCTGAAGCCCGTTACTCGGTAATGACCGGTGTCGCGTCCACGCGTCTCTTGCGCTCGCGCCAGGCGATCAGCATGCCGCCTGCGACAATCAGGAATACGCCGGGGATGAGCTTTTCGAAGGGCGCCTCGTCGAAGAATATCCATCCCAGCACGAAAGCGAAGGGAATGCCGAAGTACTCGTAGGGCGACAGGTTGGCTGGCCGGGTGAGGCGATAGGCATTGATCAATGACAATACCGCGAATCCCCCCACGAGTCCCATTGCCAGCAGCAATAACCAGTCCTGTGAAGTCTCTACGCCGAGGTAGCCGGTGGTCGCAAACAGGATTGCCAGCGCTCCCATTAACGCACCAATAGACGCATACATATTTATCAGTGCGGTCGGGACGTGGTCGTCAAAGAGCTTTACACACACGGTAGACAACGAGTACCCCAGCGAGGCGACAATCGGTAGCAGGCTGTACGGGGTGAATACTTCAGTTCCCGGCGCCATGATTATCAGTACACCGACAAAGCCGATCGCAACCGCCATCCAGCGCCATAGTCCCACGTCGTGCTTCAGAATCGGAATCGATAACAATGTGATCAGGACCGGACTGATGTAGGTCAGGGTCGAAGCCGTGGCCAGCTCCATCTTGGTGATCGACAGGTAAAAGCAGAATTGAGCGATAGCAATGAAGAGCCCGCGAACCAGGCCAAGCCGCCACTGGCGGATTTTCAACAACCTGCCGCGGGAGTGCCACTCGCGTGACAGGAACAGCACCAACATGCTCGGGATAAGTCCGAAGATGTTGCGAAAGGCCGCCAGCTGCTGCACTGGATAGCGCTCCCCCAAAAACTTGATAATGACGCCCTGCAGGTCAAATAACAGGATTGCGAGCAGGATGTAAACAACCGCTCGCGTAAAGTGATTTGAGCTCGGGAGCATCAGGCAGTTCTCGATTTTGCAGCAAGGAAGGTTTTGAAGTGTCGTAATTTAACAAAATTTTGATCCAGCCGTAGACTCATATCTGTATTCAGCATACAATTTGCTTTCAAGAAGATGCTGCACCCGCGGTATTAATGCATGGTGAATTCTTATATGGGACGAACCTCTGGTTCATCCCATTTTTGCGCGCGCGCATTTTTTTGAAACTGGAGATTTAGTGCACAAACCCGCAATACTGGCCTTACAGGATGGAACCATCTTTAAAGGGAGGTCGATTGGCGCCGATGGGACATCATCCGGCGAAGTGGTATTCAATACCGCGATGACCGGCTACCAGGAAATTCTGACTGACCCCTCCTATTGCCAGCAACTCGTTACCCTGACCTATCCCCATATCGGTAATACCGGCGTCAATGATGAAGATGAAGAAGCAACCCGGATTCATGCCAGTGGCCTGATTATTCGCGACCTGCCGTTGCTGGCCAGTAACTGGCGCAGCCAGGGTAGTCTGCAGGATTACCTTCAGTCCCGCAAAGTCGTCGCCATATCCGACATCGATACCCGTAAATTGACCCGATTGCTGCGCGATAAAGGCGCGCAGTCGGGCGCTATCATGGCTGGCGATGAAATTAGCGAGGCCGCGGCGGTCGAGGCGGCTAAAGCCTTCGGTGGTCTCGCCGGTAGTGATCTGGCGCAGGTGGTCACGACCGTTGAGACCTACACCTGGATCCAGTCGACCTGGTCGCTTGGCAGCGGCTATGGCGAAAGTTCTAACACGCCTTACCACGTGGTTGCCTACGACTACGGCATCAAGAAAAATATCCTGTGCATGCTGGCAAGTCGGGGTGCGCGCGTTACCGTCGTCGCTGCCAAAACGCCGGCCGACGAGGTACTGGCGATGCAGCCTGACGGCGTATTTCTTTCCAACGGGCCGGGGGATCCGGAACCTTGCGACTACGCGATCGAGGCCATCGAGCGGATTTTACAGACCGACCTGCCGGTGTTTGGTATTTGCCTGGGTCATCAATTGCTCGCGCTGGCAAGCGGTGCCAAAACGGTCAAGATGAAGTTCGGGCACCATGGGGCCAATCACCCGGTCCAGGACCTGGCAAGCGGCGTGGTGATGATCACCAGTCAAAATCATGGTTTCGCGGTCGATGAGTCCAGTTTGCCGGGGTGTCTGAAGGCGACGCATCGATCCCTGTTCGATGGCAGCCTGCAGGCTGTTGAGCGAACCGACAAGCCGGCATTCAGCTTCCAGGGGCATCCCGAGGCGAGTCCCGGGCCACACGATGTCGCGCCGATGTTCGATCGTTTCTTTGAATTGATTGTCGCGCACAAAGCCCGCGCAGGAGCCAACTGATGCCGCGGCGACAGGATATCGAATCGGTACTGATCATTGGCGCCGGACCGATCGTCATCGGCCAGGCCTGCGAGTTTGACTATTCCGGTACCCAGGCCTGCAAGGCGCTCCAGGAAGAGGGCTTTCGCGTCATCCTGATTAATTCGAATCCTGCAACTATCATGACCGACCCGAACTCTGCCGATGCGGTCTATATCGAGCCGATTAACTGGCGCGCGGTCGAAAAGATTATTGCCAAGGAGCGTCCGGACGCCCTGTTGCCGACCATGGGTGGTCAGACCGCGCTCAATTGTGCACTCGACCTGGTGCGCGAGGGAGTGTTGCAAAAGTACGACGTGCAGATGATCGGCGCCACGCGCGAAGCGATCGATATGGCGGAAGACCGTGAGCAGTTTCGCCAGGCCATGACCGAAATTGGACTCAAGACACCCAAGGCGTTTATTGCACACAGCCTGGAAGAAGCCTGGCAGGGTCAGTCCCAGATCGGTTTTCCGGTCATTATCAGGCCGTCGTTTACGATGGGCGGCAGCGGTGGCGGAATCGCTTATAACCGCGAGGAATTCGAAGACATAATCCGGCGCGGGCTGGATCTTTCGCCGACCACCGAGGTGTTGATCGAGGCGTCGGTGCTCGGCTGGAAGGAATTCGAGATGGAGGTTGTGCGCGATAAGAATGACAATTGCATCATTATCTGCGCGATCGAGAATCTCGACCCGATGGGCGTGCACACGGGTGATTCGATAACCGTGGCCCCGGCGCAAACCCTGACCGACAAGGAATACCAGATCATGCGCAACGCGTCGCTCGCGGTATTGCGCAAGATCGGGGTTGAAACCGGCGGTTCCAACGTACAGTTCGCAATCAATCCCGAAAACGGTGAAATGATTATCATCGAGATGAATCCCCGGGTGTCGCGCTCGTCGGCCCTGGCCTCCAAGGCCACGGGATTCCCGATTGCCAAGATCGCGGCCAAGCTTGCGGTTGGCTATACGCTGGACGAGCTCCAGAACGATATAACCGGCGGTGCAACCCCGGCCTCGTTCGAGCCCAGTATCGACTACGTGGTTACCAAGATCCCGCGGTTTACCTTTGAAAAATTTCCGCAGGCCGATAACCGTCTGTCGACCCAGATGAAGTCGGTTGGCGAGGTCATGGCGATTGGTCGCACCTTCCAGTAATCTTTTCAGAAAGCGTTGCGGGGGCTGGAATCGGGTGTGCATGGTCTCGACGAGATTGTCGATCAGCAACAGGACCCGGACGAACTCGAGGATTTGTATCGCACCGAACTGCGCCTGCCGGGCGCACGGCGAATCTGGTACGTCGCGGATGCTTTTCGTTCAGGTTACAGCCTGGAGCAAATTTTCGAGCATACCGCGATTGATCCCTGGTTCCTGGTGCAAATCGAGGAGCTGGTGCAAATCGAAAACAACCTGAACAGCCGCAACCCGAACGATTTAAGCGCGGACGAAATACGCGCGCTTAAACGCAAGGGTTTCTCGGACCGGCTCCTGGCCACTCTATTTAAGACCGATGATACTAGTTTTGCGACGCAGCGCAGGGCGCTGAATATCAGGCCGGTTTACAAGCGTGTCGACACCTGTGCCGCCGAGTTTGCGTCAAGCACGGCCTACCTCTATTCGAGTTACGATGAAGAGTGCGAGGCACAACCGAGCGACCGCGAAAAGATTGTAGTGCTTGGGGGTGGACCGAATCGAATCGGGCAGGGCATCGAGTTCGATTACTGTTGCGTGCACGCGGCGCTGGCGATGCGTGAGGATGGCTATGAAACCATCATGATCAACTGTAATCCGGAAACCGTTTCCACCGACTACGACACCTCCGATCGGCTTTATTTTGAACCCTTGACCTACGAGGATGTGCTCGAAATCATAGACCTGGAAAAGCCGGCGGGCGTCATCGTCCAGTTCGGAGGGCAGACGCCGCTGAACCTGGCGCGCGCGCTGGAGGCGGCCGGGGTGCCCATTATCGGTACCACTCCCGATTCAATTGACCTTGCCGAGGATCGTGAGCGCTTCCAGAAAATGATCCAGGATCTTGGACTGTTGCAGCCTCCCAACCGCATCGCTTTTGATGTGGAGTCTGCCGCGCAGCTGGCTGAAAAGGTCGGCTTTCCGCTGGTGGTACGTCCTTCATACGTACTCGGCGGCAGGGCCATGGAGATTGTCTACGACCAGGACGATCTGGCGCGTTACATGAAAGAGGCCGTTAAAGTCAACCGGGATTCACCGGTGCTGCTGGATCGCTTTCTCGATGAGGCGGTCGAAGTCGATGTCGATGCAATCTGCGACGGTGAGAATATACTGATCGGCGGACTGATGGAGCACATCGAGCAGGCCGGCGTGCATTCGGGTGATTCGGCCTGTTCGTTACCGCCGTATACGCTGTCCGACGAAATCCAGCAGCGCCTTTGCGAGCAGGTTGGTGCCATGGCGAAGGCACTCAACGTGGTCGGACTGATGAATACGCAGTTTGCGATCAAGGGTGACGAGGTTTATATCCTCGAGGTTAATCCCCGTGCCTCGCGCACGGTGCCATTCGTATCAAAAGCAACCGGCATCCCGCTTGCCAAGGTAGCGGCACGCTGTATGGTCGGACAAAGCCTGGAGCAGCAGGGTAAAACCGCGCAGGTGGTACCGGATTTTGTATCGGTCAAGGAGTCGGTATTTCCGTTTACCAAGTTTCAGGGAGTTGATCCCATCCTCGGTCCCGAAATGAAGTCAACGGGCGAGGTCATGGGGATAGGGCGCAGTTTCGCCGAAGCCTTTGCCAAGGCAATGATCGCATCGGGCGGGAAAGTACCCACCCCGGGTACCGCATTCCTGAGCGTACGCGAAACCGATAAGAAAGCGATCGTGGAACTGGCACAAGAGCTGCACCAGAAGGGTTTTAACCTGGTTGCGACCGGCGGGACCGCGAAGGTTATTCGAGCGGCCGGGATCGCCTGTCAGCACGTCAACAAGGTCAAGGAAGGACGCCCGCATATTGTCGACATGATCAAGAATGACGAAATAGTACTAATCGTCAATACCACGGAGGGTCGCTCGGCGATTGCGGATTCCTACACGATTCGTCGGGAAGCGCTAATGCATTCGGTGTGTTATACGACTACCATGGCAGGGGGCAGGGCCACCAGCACTGCGATGTCGCATCGAGATATACAAGAAGTATATTGCTTACAATCTTTACACCAGGTGTAAATCAATGAATCAAATTCCGCTAACCGCTATCGGTGCAGAAAGGCTCAAGCTCGAGCTCAAGGAACTGAAGTCAGTCAAGCGACCGGCCGTGATCGAGGCGATTGCGACCGCCAGGGAGCATGGTGATCTCAAGGAAAATGCCGAGTATCACGCCGCACGCGAGGAGCAGAGTTTTACCGAGGGGCGCATCGCCGAACTGGAAGCGGCACTGTCAAACGCGCAGATCATCGATATCACGACGCTGAAACAAACCGGTCGCGCGGTGTTCGGTTGCACCGTAACCCTGGTCGAAGCGGAAACCGAAGCGGAGGTCCGTTACCAGATCGTGGGTGATATCGAAGCCGATATTAATGAAAACAGAATCGCCATCAGCTCGCCGATTGCGCGTGCACTGATTGGCAAGGAAGAGGGCGACGAGGTCATTGTCGAGGCGCCTGCCGGCACCATGGAATACATCATTACCGCCGTGGAGTACAAGTAGGATCAGCTGCCAAGCAATGAGGCAAAGCGATCAGTTTCCGTATTGCGTCGATAAATGACGATGACATTGCCGATAAGCTCGACCAGCTGCGCCCGGTGTCGTTCGCACAGCGACTGGCAGAGTGCACGTTTACCCGGCTTGTCGAACGCCGGGATGCGCAGTTTTATCAGTTCGTGATGAGCGAGGGCGGTTTCCAGTTCCTGGTGCAGGTTCTCGCTCAAGCCTTTTTGGCCTATGATAACAACCGGTTTTAACTTGAGCCGATGGCCCTCTGCGCGCAACCGCTTGATCTGTCCCCTGGTTAGTTCCATGAAGCCACCGACTCTGAGCCTGAAGGCGCGCATGGTATCACAGCAACAGGCAGGTTATGTCCCGATCGAAATCGAGTAAACGCTGGTTGCAGGAACATCATCACGACGCTTACGTGCTGAAAGCGCGCGAGCAGGGATATCGTTCGCGCGCGGTATTCAAGCTTGAACAAATTCAGCAAAAAGATCGTGTCCTGAAACCGGGGCAGTTTGTGCTCGATCTTGGTGCAGCGCCGGGTGGCTGGAGTGAATACGCGAGCCGTATCCTCGGTGACAAGGGCAGGATCATCGCGCTCGATTTGCTGCCGATTGAGCCGATCGCGGGGGTTGAAGTGGTACAGGGAGATTTCACCGCGCAGGAGACGCTGGATCGTTTGCTGGCGTTAACTGGTGGGCGTCAATTTGATCTTGTATTATCGGATATGGCCCCCAACTTAAGCGGTATGGAGTCTGTAGACCAGCCGAAATCGATCCACCTGGCTGAACTGGCGTTCGACCTGGCGCGCGAATGCTTAAGCCCTGACGGTGTTTTCGTTAGCAAGCTATTCCAGGGCGCGGGATTTGATGACCTGGTATCACAGTTACGTGCGACATTTGCATCAGTCAAGCTGCGTAAGCCCGATTCATCGCGGTCGAGATCGAATGAAATTTATGCCGTTTGTCGTGGTCTTAGGTAGGTCGACGCAGGGAAAATACGCTAGTATCTGTTAGTAATAGCAGTAATAATGAACCGGATAAGGCATTAGTTAGAAGCCAATACAGGTGTAATAGTGAATGATGTAGTGAAGAATTTGGTGTTGTGGGTTGTCATCGCGGTGGTGTTGCTGTCGGTATTCCACAGTTTCGGCGAGCGCACTGGTAGCTCACAGAGTTTGATCTATTCGGATTTTCTGACCCAGGTCAAGCAGGGTCAGGTGCGCGAAGTTACCATCGAAGGGCAGAATATTACCGGTAAAATGAATTCCGGAACCCCGTTCACGACCTACAGCCCGGAAACCAACAACAGTGCCCTGATTGGTGATCTCGAGCGTGCCAATGTCTCCATCCTCGGTAAACCACCGGAGCCACCCTCGCTACTGGGACATATGTTCATTAGCTGGTTTCCGTTTATCGTCCTGATCGGTCTGTGGATTTTCTTCATGCGCCAGATGCAGGGCGGCGGCAGTGGCCGCGGTGCGATGTCCTTCGGCAAGAGCAAGGCGCGCCTGCTCGGTGAAGACCAGATCAATATCGGCTTCAACGACGTGGCGGGCGTCGACGAGGCCAAGGAAGAGGTTGCGGAGCTGGTCGAGTTCCTGCGCGATCCTTCCAAGTTTCAGAAACTGGGTGGCAAGATACCGCGCGGCGTCCTGATGGTGGGTTCTCCCGGCACGGGTAAAACCCTGCTAGCCAAGGCGATAGCCGGCGAAGCCAAGGTACCCTTTTTCACGATTTCGGGTTCCGACTTTGTCGAAATGTTTGTCGGTGTCGGTGCCTCACGGGTACGCGACATGTTCGACCAGGCCAAGAAGCACGCACCCTGTATCATATTCATCGATGAGATCGATGCGGTCGGGCGGCATCGCGGCGCCGGGCTTGGCGGTGGCCACGACGAACGCGAGCAGACATTGAACCAGTTGCTGGTCGAAATGGACGGATTCGAAGGCAACGAGGGCGTTATCGTAATCGCGGCGACCAATCGTCCCGACGTGCTTGATCCCGCCCTGTTACGACCCGGACGTTTCGATCGCCAGGTGGTTGTTCCGCTGCCTGACGTACGCGGCCGGTCGCTGATCCTCAAGGTTCACATGCGCAAGGTGCCGGCGGCCGAGAACGTCGATCCGATGGTAATCGCACGCGGCACACCGGGTTTCTCCGGTGCCGACCTGGCCAACCTGGTCAACGAGGCCGCGCTGTTTGCCGCTCGTGCCAACAAGAAGATGGTGACGATGGCGGAATTCGAGCGTGCCAAGGACAAGATCATGATGGGGGCCGAACGCAGGTCGATGATCATGAAGGATGAAGAAAAGAAGCTGACTGCCTATCATGAGGCGGGTCACGCGATTGTCGGTCGCCTGGTGCCGGAGCACGACCCGGTCTACAAAGTAAGTATCATTCCACGTGGGCGAGCACTCGGGGTGACCATGTTCCTGCCCGAAGAGGATCGCTACAGCTATAGCAAACGTCATCTCGAAAGCCAGTTATCCAGCCTGTTTGGCGGGCGCATCGCGGAACAGCTGATCTTTGGTACCGAAGCCGTGACGACCGGGGCTTCCAACGATATCGAGCGTGCTACCAGTATTGCACGTAGCATGGTTACGCAGTGGGGTCTGTCAGATCGCATGGGTCCCCTGACCTATAGCGAAGAAGAGGGTGAAGTATTCCTTGGCAAGACCTACGGCAAGCAGAAAACGGTATCCGACGAAACCGCACAGGCGATCGACTCCGAGATTCGCGCGATCATCGATCGTAACTATCAGCGTGCGCATGACATCCTCACTAAAGAGGAGGACAAACTGCACAAGATGGCGGATGCGTTGATGAAATACGAAACCATCGATTCCGGCCAAATTGACGCGATCATGGATGGCCGGGAGCCAGGCCCGCCGGCGGACTGGTCTGATGACGAGACCGGCTCAACACCAGATGAACCCACGGGAACCGCCGATACCGGGGAAGATCCTGATCTAGATCCTGCCAAATTGCACTAGCGAGTTGTGGGCTAAGAATGGCCCGGTTCGATGGCGCAACTTTCAATATCCGGTAATCTGCAAGTCATGGGGGTTGTTAACGCAACCCCCGATTCGTTCTCGGATGGTGGAAAATACGACACCATCGAAAAGGCCCTCGAGCATGCGCTTCAACTGATATCGGAGGGTGCCGATATCCTTGATGTTGGTGGCGAGTCCACCAGGCCAGGATCCCGCCAGGTGAATCTGAACGAAGAGCTCGAACGCACCGTTCCATTGATCAGGGCGATTCGAGAGACCTCCGACATCCCCATCTCGGTCGACACCAGCAAGCCAGGCGTTATGCAGGCGGCGGTAGGCGCAGGTGCCACCATGATCAATAGTATCTGGGCCTTGCAGCTAGACGATTCCTTGCAGGTTGCGGCGGATTTGAAGGTGCCGGTGGTGTTAATGCATATGCGGGAATCGCCGGCCACAATGCAGCAAAACCCCACTTACGCCGACGTGGTCGCGGAGGTAAAAGAATTTCTTAAGCTCCGAATCGAGGCCGCACTCGATGCCGGGATTGCGCTCGAACACATTATTATCGATCCTGGATTTGGATTTGGTAAAACCATCGAGCATAATCTGCTGCTATTAAAGTCATTGTCTGAATTTAAACAACTGGGAGTTCCCGTGCTGGCAGGATTATCGCGTAAGAGCATGATTGGTACGATACTGGACAGGCCGGTCGACCAGCGTCTTTACGGCAGTCTGTCGACCGCGGTTATGGCGGCAATGCTGGGCGCCGATATCCTGCGCGTGCATGATGTGGCGGAGACGGTGGACGCAATCAAGATGGTTAAAGCCCTGGGGCAGGTGGCAACGTGAGTCGAAAGTATTTTGGAACTGATGGTATTCGCGGTCGGGTCGGTCAGGTGCCGATGACCGTCGATTTCATCATGAAACTCGGCTGGGCGGCGGGCAAGGTTTTGTCGCAGTCGAGCCGAGGGCAGGTTGTTATTGGTAAGGACACCCGGATTTCCGGGTACATGTTCGAGTCTGCACTGGAAGCGGGTCTTGCGGCAGCCGGACTCGATGTCCTGTTACTCGGTCCCATGCCCACGCCGGCGATTGCCTATATCACCCAGTCGCAGCGTGCTAGTGCCGGAATCGTAATCAGTGCGTCGCATAATCCGTATCATGATGACGGCGTCAAGTTCTTCAACGCGGACGGCTTCAAGCTGCCGGATTCGGTCGAGGAGGAGATCGAGGCCTTGCTGGACCAGGAACTGGCAATGGTCGAGCCGGAACAGATTGGCAAGGCCACCCGGATGGAGGATGCCAAGGGACGCTATATTGAATTTTGTAAAAGCTCGATTGCTTTTACCCGATCATTACGCGGCATGAAGCTGGTGATCGACTGTGCCAACGGCGCTACCTATCATATTGCGCCAACGGTTTTTCGTGAACTGGGTGCCGAGGTGATCGAACTGGGTACCAGCCCCAACGGCATGAATATAAACCAGGACGTCGGTGCACTATACCCTGAGAACATGCGTGCGCACGTGCTTGAAAACCAGGCCGACCTCGGCATCGCCTTCGATGGCGACGGCGACCGCGTGATGATGATGGATGCACGCGGTGATGTGCAAAACGGCGATCAGCTCCTCTACATCATCGCCAAGAACAAACTGGTCAACGGTGAACTCGACGGTGGCGTGGTCGGTACCTTGATGACCAATCTTGGCTTTGAGCACGCACTTAGAGCTCAGAATATTCCGTTTGAGCGCGCCGCCGTCGGTGACCGTTACGTGCTGGAGAAGCTGGTTGAGCATGGCTGGTACCTGGGTGGTGAATCCTCTGGCCACCTGATATGCCTGGATAAGACGACAACGGGAGACGGCATTATCGCCGCGCTGCAGGTGCTCGACGGACTGGTCAACAGTGGACAGACGCTTACCGAAGCCTGCAGTGAAATGGAGATTTATCCGCAAACCATGATCAACGTACCGATTTCGCAGACACTCGACCTGGAAAACTCGGCGCTGATCCAGGATGCTCTCAAATCCGCCGAATCCGCGCTGGGTGATTCGGGCCGGGTGCTGCTGCGTCCTTCCGGTACCGAGCCATTGATTCGGGTCATGGTGGAGGGCCAGGAGCAGGCCGAGGTCGAGAAAATAGCGGCTATACTGGCAGAGGCCGTCAAGGAAGCTGCACAAAACCAGGGGAAATGACGCCTGAAATGGTTTAATTCCCGATTTGCAGATTGATTTATTTGGCCGAGGTGAGTACTCTTTGCCGCCTTTAAAAACCGGTATAAAACATGCGTTCTAGCCTCATTGCTGGCAACTGGAAAATGAACGGCAGCCTGCAGTCCGCGATTGACCTGGTTGAAGGTATCAAGGCCGGAAATCCGGGTAAAGCCCAACTGGCGGTTTGTCCGCCGGCCGTGTTCCTGATGAAGGTCGGCGGTATGCTGGCCGAGACCGAAATCTCACTCGGGGCGCAGAATGTTTGCGACCAGGAAGCGGGCGCCTTTACCGGGGAAATTTCGGCAAGTATGCTGAAAGAATGCGGCTGTCGCTACGCGATTGTCGGTCACTCGGAAAGACGATCGCATTACCTGGAATCGGATCAGCTGATAGCCGCAAGGTTCGCCATGGCAGTCAGTGCCGGCCTGAACCCGATTCTCTGCGTCGGTGAAACCCTGTACGAGCATGAGCAGGGAGTTACCGAGGCCATTGTCGCAAAGCAGATCGATGCGGTGCTCGAACTGTGCGGAATTGCCGGTTTCGCGGAGGCCGTTATTGCATATGAACCGGTCTGGGCGATCGGAACCGGGCTGGTTGCATCGCCCGATAAGGCACAGGCGATACACGAGTTTATTCGCGGCAAGCTTGCCGCAAGTGATGGTGACATAGCTCAACGAGTGCAGATTTTATACGGTGGCAGTATGAATCCCGCGAATGCGGCTGATTTACTGTCACAGCCGGATATTGATGGTGGATTAATTGGCGGGGCGTCGTTAAAGGCCGATGATTTTCTGGCCATCGCACAATCAGCCTAGGAATTATTATGGAAAACATTAATAGCATATTACTGATCGCGCAGGTGTTATTGTCGATATCCCTGATCGGGCTTATTCTGATACAGCATGGCAAGGGTGCCGATGCTGGTGCAGCTTTCGGCAGTGGTGCTTCGGCGACCGTTTTTGGTGCACGTGGTTCAGGCAATTTTTTAAGCAGGGCCACGACCGCCGTTGCTATCCTGTTTTTTTGCGTTTGCCTTGCGCTGGCCTACGTTTCGAGTAATCGGGAGGCGCCGGATGGTGTGGCTGGCAGTGTTGTTACCGAGGAGGCGATCACTGTACCGGCACAGGAAGCAGACGGATTACCGCCGGCAGAGCCGCAAGATAACAGTTCTCAACAACCAGATTTACCCCCGGCCGAGTAGGGCGGGGCAAAGCCGATGTGGTGGAATTGGTAGACACGCTATCTTGAGGGGGTAGTGGCGAAAGCTGTGCCGGTTCGACTCCGGCCATCGGCACCATACTCGAGCTTCGATCGAGCCAAAACGGGATCGAAACGATGCGATTGAAAACCTGGTTCCGGGCCTGCCGGAGCCGGGTTTTTTAATGATATGAGAGCGTTACAGAGTGCCGTTTGGAGATTTCTTGACACTATATAAGGGCCACAATAGACTGACCCCTCGCTTTAGCATTGCAGGCTTCCAGGGGGCAGTATCCAGATTATGCTAGGTAATTATCTACCCATCCTGATTTTCATGACGATCACGCTCGTCATGGGTTCTGTTTTCATCATCCTGGGTAAACTGCTCGGCCCTTCCCGCCCCGATGCGGAAAAAAATTCCCCCTATGAATGTGGCTTCGAGGCTTTCGAGGACAGCCGCATGAAATTCGATGTTCGTTACTACCTGGTTGCGATCCTGTTCATCATTTTTGATCTCGAAATTGCCTTCCTGTTTCCGTGGGCAATTGTGCTCGACCAGGTGGGGACATTCGGCCTGGTTGCGATGGCCATTTTTCTTTCGGTACTGGTTGTCGGATTCATCTACGAGTGGAAGAAGGGAGCGCTGGAATGGGAATAGAGGGCGTATTTGAACAGGGCTTTGTTACCACGTCCGCCGATAAATTAATTAACTGGGCACGGACCGGGTCGATGTGGCCAATGACCTTCGGCCTTGCCTGCTGCGCGGTCGAAATGATGCAGGCCGGGGCGGCGCGTTATGACCTGGACCGGTTCGGCATCATATTCCGGCCGAGCCCCCGCCAGTCGGATGTCATGATCGTGGCCGGAACCCTGGTCAACAAGATGGCCCCGGCGCTACGAAAAGTCTATGACCAGATGGCCGAACCCCGCTGGGTCATCTCGATGGGTTCCTGCGCCAACGGCGGCGGTTACTATCATTATTCGTACGCAGTGGTGCGTGGCTGTGACCGGGTAGTCCCGGTTGACGTCTACGTGCCCGGATGCCCGCCGACTGCGGAGGCGCTGCTGTATGGCATTTTACAGCTGCAAAATAAAATTAAACGCACCAATACGATAGCGCGCTAATATGGCGACCCCAAAACAGCAACTGGCTGACGCGCTGCAGGCGTCGTTTGCCGACAGACTCGACTCGGTGACCGTTGCTCACAACGAGGTCACTATCGAGGTTGCTGTCGACAACCTCGTCGCTGTCGTCACCGAATTGCGTGACGATCCCCAGTTTCGATTTCAGCAGTTAGTCGATGTCTGCGGTGTCGATTACTCGCAGTTTGGTCGCGATGAATGGTTAACCGAGGATGCCAGTCGCTCGGGATTCAGTCGCGGTGTCGCAGAGGCGAGTTCCGGACGCCTGCAGTTCGGCGACGAACTTGAGTCACTGACGCCGCAGGGCAGACGCTTCGCCGCAGTCTATCACTTGCTTTCCTACGCTCATAACCGGCGCCTGCGGGTGCGTGTTTTCGCCCCCGACGACGACTTCCCGGTAGTGCCGACCGTGACCGAAATCTGGGCCTCGGCCGACTGGTACGAGCGTGAGGCCTTCGATTTATTCGGAATTCTGTTCAGTGGCCACCCTGATTTACGTCGCATCCTCACCGACTACGGTTTTGTGGGCCACCCGTTTCGCAAGGATTTTCCAATGGTCGGGCACGTCGAAATGCGTTACGACCCGGAACGTGAACGCGTCGTCTATGAGCCGGTAACCATCGAGCCACGGGTGCTGGTGCCGCGCGTCAAACGCGAGGATCATCGCTACTTCATCGACCAGCCGGAAGAGGCGCAGGACGATGCCTGAAATCAAGAACTACACGCTCAATTTCGGTCCCCAGCATCCCGCGGCCCACGGGGTATTGCGGCTGGTGCTGGAAATGGATGGTGAAGTCATCGAGCGTGCCGATCCGCACATCGGGTTGTTACATCGCGCTACCGAAAAACTGGCCGAAACCAAGCCTTATAACCAGACCATTGGCTACATGGACCGTCTTGATTACGTTTCCATGATGTGCAACGAGCATGGATACGTGCTCGCGATAGAGAAGTTACTCGGCATCGAGATACCGGAGCGCGCTCGCTACATCCGGGTCATGTTTGACGAGATCACGCGTATTTTGAATCACCTCATGTGGATCGGTACGCATGCGCTCGATGTCGGTGCGATGACCATGTTCCTGTACGCATTTCGCGAGCGCGAAGACCTGATGGACATGTACGAGGCGGTGTCGGGGGCGCGCATGCACGCGACCTATTATCGACCCGGTGGTGTTGCCCGCGATCTGCCCGACGCGATGCCGCAATACCTTGAAAGCCGCTGGCGCAGCAGTAAGGAAGCCGGCCGCCTGAATGAAAATCGGCAGGGTAGCCTGCTCGATTTTGCCGAGGATTTCGCGAGCCGGTTTCCAGGCTACGTCGACGAATACGAAACCCTGCTGACGGATAACAGGATCTGGAAACAACGTACCGTGGGCATTGGTGTCGTCAGTGAAGAACGTGCCTACCAGCTCGGGTTTACCGGGCCGATGCTGCGCGGCTCGGGGGTCGAGTGGGATCTGCGCAAGAAACAGCCTTACGAAGTTTACGATCGCATGAAATTCAGTATCCCGGTCGGCACCAACGGCGATTGCTACGATCGTTACCTGGTGCGCGTCGAGGAGATGCGCCAGTCAAACAGCATTATCAAGCAGTGCATCGAGTGGCTGCGGGCCAATCCGGGGAGCGTATTGACCGACAATCACAAGGTAGCGCCGCCGCGTCGTGAACAACTGAAGGCCGACATGGAAGGCCTGATTCACCACTTCAAGCTTTTTACCGAGGGCTATACGCTGCCCGAGGGCGAGGTTTACACCGCCATCGAACACCCCAAGGGTGAATTTGGCGTTTACCTGGTTTCGGACGGGACCAACAAGCCCTATCGCCTCAAGATCCGTGCGCCCGGCTTCGCCCATCTCTCCAGCATGAACGAAATGGCGCAGGGACACATGCTGGCCGACGCCATTGAAACCATTTCGAAAATCGACCTGTTGAATGACCACACGCGCGCCGAGATCGATCACTGGGTGACGCGGTTCCCTCCCGAACACAAACGCTCGGCCGTGTTACAGGCCCTCGTCGCCGCGCAGCACCAGAATCAGGGCTACCTGACGACCGACCTGATGGATGCGGTGGCGGAGTACCTCGAGCAGCCACCGATTCACGTCTACGAAGTGGCCTCGTTTTACTCGATGTTCGAGACCAGGCCGGTGGCGCGTCACAACGTTGCGATCTGCACCAATATTTCCTGCATGTTAATGGGCTCGGACAGCATTGTTGAGCATGTCGAAAACAAGCTTGGCATCAAGATCGGCGAGAGCACCGAGGACGGACGCATCTACCTGAAGTGCGAGGAAGAGTGCCTGGCTGCCTGTTCGGGTGGCCCGATGATGCAGGTTGACCACGTTTATCACGTCGACCTGACCCCGGAAAAGGTCGATGAAATCCTGGATGCACTGGAGTAAAAATGGCTAACGAAGTCTGTTACGCAACCCTTCAATACGACCAGCCATGGTCGATGGAAACCTATTTGCAAGTAGGGGGTTACGAGGCGCTTAGAAAAATCCTGGTCGATGGTATGTCAGCCGAAGACGTAATCGAGGAAGTTAAGGCGTCGGGCCTGCGCGGTCGCGGCGGCGCCGGTTTTCCGACCGGGTTGAAGTGGAGTTTCATGCCGCGCAACGCGCCCGGACAGAAATACGTCGTCTGCAACTCCGATGAATCGGAACCGGGCACCTGCAAGGATCGCGATATCCTGCGCTTTAATCCCCATGCGCTGGTCGAAGGCATGGCAATCTGCGGCTACGCGATCGGTGCCACGGTCGGATACAACTACATGCGTGGCGAATTTATGGATGAACCCGCGCAACGATTTGAAACCGCGGTCAGGGAAGCCTACGAGGCGGGTTACCTGGGCAAGAATATCCTCGGCAGCGGCATCGATTTCGATCTTTACCCAGCGCTGGGTGCGGGTGCCTATATCTGTGGCGAGGAAACCGCGCTGCTGGAATCACTCGAGGGTAAGAAAGGCCAGCCGCGTTACAAGCCACCGTTTCCAGCCAACTACGGCCTCTACGGCAAACCCACGACGATCAATAACACCGAGTCGTTGGCCTCGGCGCCGTCGATCATTCGTAACGGCGCACAATGGTTTGCCGATCTCGGCATTCCCAACAACGGCGGGGTCAAATGCTTCTCGATGTCCGGGCATTTGAATAAACCGGGCAACTTTGAAATTTCGATGGGTACCCCGTTTAAGGACCTGCTGGAAATGGCGGGCGGCGTGCGCAATGGACACAAGCTGAAAGCGGTGATCCCGGGCGGCTCCTCGGTACCGGTGTTGCCGGGCGACGTCATGATGGAGTGCACCATGGACTACGATTCGATCGCCAAGGCGGGTTCGATGCTGGGCTCGGGCGCAGTCATCGTCATGGATGAGTCGACCGATATGGTGGTCGCGCTGAAGCGTATTTCGCGCTTTTATTTTTCAGAATCCTGCGGTCAGTGCACCCCGTGCCGGGAAGGCACCGGATGGCTTTATCGCATGCTGACGCGAATCGTCGATGGCAAGGGTCGCCCCGAGGATATCGAGCAGCTGGAAGAGGTTTCACACAAGATCGAGGGGCGTACGATCTGTGCGCTCGGCGATGCCGCGGCAATGCCGGTGTGGAGTTTCATCAAGCATTTCCGTCATGAATTCGAATACTACGTCGAGCACAAGCGCTCGATTATCGATAACGCAGCCTGATCCGGATGATTAGCAATGAGCGATAGCATTACCGTCACGATAAACGGCCGGCAGATAGAAACACAGGCGGGACGCCTGCTGATCGACGTCGCCGATGAAAACGATATCGTGATTCCGCGCTTTTGTTATCACAAGCATTTATCGGTAGCCGCCAATTGCCGCATGTGCCTGGTGGAAATAGAGCGTGCGCCGAAGCCGATGCCGGCCTGCGCCACGCAGTGCATGGATGGCATGGTCGTGGAAACGAGGTCCCAAAAAGCCCTGGCGGCACAAAAGTCGACGATGGAATTTCTGCTGATCAATCATCCACTCGATTGCCCGATTTGTGATCAGGGTGGCGAATGCGAATTGCAGGATGTCGCGATGGGATTCGGTGAGGGGGTATCCAAGTACACCGAGCAGAAACGCGTCGTCATGGACAAGAATATCGGGCCCCTGATAGCAACCGATTTTACGCGCTGCATTCACTGCACCCGTTGCGTGCGCTTCGGCGATGAAATTGCCGGCATGCCGGAACTGGGTGCGACCGGGCGCGGTGAACACATGGAGATTGGCACCTATATCGAGAAATCAATCGTTTCTGAACTGTCCGGCAACGTGATCGATGTTTGCCCGGTGGGTGCGTTGACCGCAAAACCATCGCGCTATACCGCGCGGCCCTGGGAGCTGACCCAGCACGCGTCAGTGTCAGCACACGATTGCGTCGGCACCAATACCTACGTACATACCCGCGGTGCCGAAGTGATCCGGGTGGTGCCGCGCGAGAATGAATCGATCAATCAATCCTGGATTTCGGATCGGGACCGCTTCAGCTATACCGCGGTCAAGTCGGAACAACGTATTACCCAACCGATGCTGCGTGACGAGGGGGAGCTGAGGCCCGTCGACTGGGAATCCGCGCTCAATGCGGCCGCGGAAATGCTCGCCGGAGCCGGCAGCAGTATCGCCACGCTGGTGAGTCCGCAGGCGACGCTGGAGGAGCATTACCTGGCGCAAAAACTGACGCGTGGTCTCGGATCGAATAATATCGATCATCGACTCACGCAGGTCGATTTCTCGAGCCAGGATCGTGTACCGGTGATGCCGTGGCTGGGACGCTCGCTGGAATCGGTCGAAACACTGGACGCGGCATTGATCGTGGCCGGCAACCTGCGCTACGAGCAGCCACTGCTGTCGCACCGACTGCGCAAGGCGGTGCTGAATAATAACGCCAGGGTGTCGTCGATCGGGCACATCGGCGATCAGTACAACTTTGCATTGCACTCCGAACTGGTCGGATCGGCTGCAGGACTGGTCCATGACCTCGCCGCGGTTGCGCTCGCGCTCGCCGCAATCAGCGGCCGGCCACTGCCGGATCACCTTGCGACAATCGTGCACGGTTGCGAGATCTCTGCGCAGCACGAGGCGATCGCCCGCTCGCTTGCAGAAGCCGGAAATGCGGCGGTAATCGTCGGTATCCAGGCAATATCGAATCCTTATCTTTCGTTGTTGCAGGAAATCTGTGAAGCAATCACCAGCCTCAGCGATGCGACTCTGGGTTACCTGTCAATTTCGGCCAACAGCGCGGGTGCCTGCCTCGCCGGGGCTACCCCGCATCGGGTAGCGGCTGGAATCGCCGCGGAGCACAGCGGTGAACACGCCGCTGATATCCTGGCCGCGAAGCATAAGGTCCTGATGACACTCGGGATTAATCCGCCTCTCGATACCCACTCGGTGGCGGCGCTTTCCGATAATAATGAAAGCATCATTGCAATCAGCAGTTTTGATAACGATTTTATCCAGCACCAGGCCGACCTGGTGCTGCCGTTGGCAACCACGATTGAAACCTCGGGCAGTTTCGTCAATGTCGAAGGCCTTTGGCAGAGTTTTAACGGTTGCGCGCGGGCCAGGGGTGAAAGTCGCCAGGGCTGGAAAATCCTGGCGGCACTGGGGCAGGTGCTTAAGCCTGGAGAATTCGATTACGCGGACTCGGTCGCGGTCAAGGATGAACTGCGGGCATTGTGCAGTGATGTCGCGTTGAGCAATATCTGCGGTATTGAATCGGGCCTCAAGGAACTGCCGCAAGACAAGGGTGCTATCCAGAAAATCGGTATGACCCCGATTTACGCCAGCGATGAACTGACGCGGCAGTCGCAAGCCCTGCAGGTGACGCCGTTGATGAAGATGCAGTGCGCGGTGATCATGAATCGGCAGCAGGCGCAGGAGATCAAGCTGGCTGACAGCAACGAAGTCCAGGTCAAGCAGGGTAAGGGCACGGCGGTGTTGCCGTTGCGTATCGACGAGGGCATACCGGACGGCTGCGTCTATGTCCCGAGCGGGATCGACGCGGTCAAGCATCTCTCCGGTGCCTACGGCAAGATATCCCTGGAAAAGGTTTCGTGATGGATTTCCTGATATCGATCTGGGAATGGTTACACGAGTACGTGCAGTACACCATTTACAGTGGCGTCAAGGCATTAGCGATCCTGCTGCCTTTGTTCATCGTGGTGGCTTATTACACGCTTGCCGAACGCAAGGTCATCGGCTACATGCAGATTCGCAAGGGACCCAACCGCGTCGGCCCGAAGGGTCTGTTCCAGCCGTTCGCGGACATGTTCAAGCTGATGTTCAAGGAAATCATCATCCCGACCAATTCCAATCGCTACCTGTTCATTATTGCACCGGTGATTACGTTTGCCCCGGCGATGGCGGCCTGGGCCGTTATCCCGTTTAACGACACGCTGGTGTTCAGCGACATCAATGCCGGCCTGCTGTATATCCTCGCCATGACCTCGGTTGGCGTTTACGGCGTTATCATTGCCGGCTGGGCGTCGAACTCCAAGTATGCCTTGCTGGGTGCGATGCGCTCGGCGGCGCAGATCGTGGCCTACGAAATCGCGATGGGTTTCGCGCTGGTCGGGGTGCTGATGGTGGGCGGAAGCCTTAACCTCGGCGACATCGTCAACAAGCAGGCGGGCGGTATCGGTCACTGGTTCTTTATTCCGCTGCTGCCATTATTCTTCGTCTACCTGATTTCGGGCGTTGCCGAGACCAATCGCGCGCCCTTCGACGTGGCCGAGGGCGAATCCGAAATTGTTGCCGGATTCCACGTCGAGTACTCGGGTATGACCTTCGCGGTCTTTTTCCTTGCCGAATACGCGAACATGATTCTGATCGCGATGTTGTGTGCGCTGCTGTTTTTCGGTGGCTGGTTGAGTCCCGTCCCGACACTGGCCGGTGATGGCATCGGCTGGCTGTTTGGCAAGACCGCCGTGTTCATGCTGCTATTCCTGTGGTTCCGGGCGACTTTCCCGCGCTACCGTTACGATCAGATCATGCGCCTCGGCTGGAAAGTGCTGCTGCCGGTGACGATTTTCTGGCTCGCGGTCGAGGGCGTTGCGGAATATTTCAAAATCGGTCCATGGTTTGATTAAGCCTATGTGTGCGAAAATAAACTATTACCTGAAAAGTTTTCTGTTCCTTGAATTACTCAAGGGCATGAGCGTCACCGGACGTTATTTTTTCCGCAAAAAATTTACCGT
>CALZHS010000003.1 GCA_945787265.1 uncultured Gammaproteobacteria bacterium
GATGAACGCCCCGATATTTATGGCAAGGTCGGCAATTCCGGGGTTTCGATCGCAACGCTGGACGACATGAAAGCGCTCTACGACGGCTTCGATCTATGCAGCCCGTCGACGTCGGTCTCGATGACGATTAATGGCCCTGCTCCGATCATTCTGGCCATGTATCTGAACACCGCGATGGACCAGCAGTTGCAAAAATTTGCACAGCAGAACAAGCGCCAGCCGACCGAGCAGGAAATCGACAAGGTCTGTAAATGGGCGTTGGAAAACATTCGCGGCACAGTCCAGGCCGATATCCTCAAGGAGGACCAGGGACAGAATACCTGCATCTTCTCGACCGAATTCGCGCTCAAGATGATGGGCGATATCCAGCAATACTTCATCGATCACCGCATTCGCAATTTCTACTCGGTTTCAATTTCGGGCTATCACATCGCCGAGGCCGGTGCTAACCCGATTTCACAGCTCGCGTTTACGCTGGCCAATGGCTTCACCTTCGTTGAAGCTTACCTCGCCCGCGGAATGCATATCGACGATTTCGCCCCGAACCTGTCGTTCTTCTTCAGTAACGGCATGGACCCGGAGTACACCGTCATGGGCCGCGTCGCGCGTCGCATCTGGGCGGTGGCGATGAAAAACAAGTATGGCGCCAACGAACGCAGTCAGAAGCTCAAGTATCACATCCAGACCTCGGGCCGTTCGCTGCATGCGCAGGAAATGGATTTCAACGATATTCGCACCACGCTGCAGGCGCTGATCGCGGTTTACGATAACTGCAACAGCCTGCACACCAACGCCTTCGACGAAGCGATCACGACTCCGACCGGTGATTCGGTGCGCCGGGCGCTCGCAATTCAGCTTATTATCAACAATGAATGGGGGCTGGCTAAGAACCAGAACCCGAACCAGGGATCTTTCATCATCGAACAGCTCACAGACCTGGTCGAGGAAGCCGTGCTGCAGGAATTCGAACGGATTTCCGAGCGCGGCGGGGTGCTCGGTGCGATGGAAACCGGTTACCAGCGCGGTCGAATCCAGGATGAATCGATGCTTTACGAGCACCGCAAACATGACGGATCTTTGCCGATTATCGGGGTCAATACCTTTCTCAACCCGGACGGCCGCCAGGAATACGAAATCGAGTTGGCACGTTCTAGCGATGCGGAAAAGCAAAGCCAGATAAGGCGCCTGCGCGAATTTCAGAAAACCCACGCCTGTACCAGCGCCGACGCACTCGAGCGCGTGAGCCAGGCCGCGATCAACAATGAGAATATTTTTACCGAGCTCGTTAACGCGGTACGTCATTGTTCGCTAGGTGAAATTACCAACGCGCTGTTCGAAGTCGGTGGGCAATATCGTAGAAACATGTGACTAGATCGTCATCCCGGTCTTGACCGATATCGGGGGACAGTATACCTATTTCACAGGGTGAAATAGGTATACTGTCCCCGTATTACTCGCACATTTTTTGTATAAGCTGGATCCCGCGGTCAAGCCGCGGGATGGTAAAGAGTAAGGCGGGACGACCCGGAGTAATAATGAACATAAAAACAGTCGGCGTGATCGGCGCCGGAACCATGGGCAACGGCATCGCGCAGGTTTGCGCAGTGGCAGGTCTCAAGGTGACGATGCAGGATATCGGCGAGGCACAGGTGAAAAACGGTATCGAGACTATTTCCACCAGCCTGGATCGCATGATCAAGAAAGAAAAGATCAGCACTGACGACAAGCAGGCCACACTCGCCAATATCGACATCGCGACGTCACTCGATGCGCTCGCCAACGTCGACATCGTCATCGAAGCCGCCACCGAGAACGAAGCACTCAAGCTGAGTCTCTTCGAGCAGCTGGACGAAATCTGCAAAAGCGACGCCATCCTGGCAAGCAATACCTCGTCGATATCATTGACGCGTATCGCCGGTGCAACAGAGCGCGCGGGCCAGGTGGTCGGCATGCACTTCATGAACCCGGTGCCGATGATGGCACTGGTCGAAGTGATTCGCGCCTTGCAAACCACCGACGAAACTTGCCGGGCAGTGCACGAGCTCAGCGAATTTATCGGCAAGATTCCGATCGAAGCCAAAGACAGTCCCGGTTTCGTTGCCAACCGTATCCTGATACCGATGCTGAACGAGGCAGCCTACGTTTACTACGAGGGGCTTGCCAGCGCAGAGGGTATCGATGAAATCATGAAACTGGGCATGTCGCATCCAATGGGTCCCCTGGCGCTGGCCGACCTGATCGGGCTCGATACCTGTTTATCGGTGATCAAGGTGCTACACGAGGGTTTTGGCGACTCCAAATATCGCCCCTGTCCGACCTGGCAGCAAATGGTCGATGCCGGATACCTCGGTCGCAAAAGCGGGCGAGGCTTTTATGTTTACGATTAGCAACCAGACGTAATTGCTCCCGGGATAGCGCTAAAAAGCAAAATTGACGGGATTAGCCTTTTAGCCGATGATCTGTACTTATAACTAGATCCACAATAAGAACTGCAGCAAGCAGTAAATAACCGATGGAACACGACACAGCGCTGGATACTTTTCCGCAGCTATTGCAAAGCCACGTAAAGCTGCGCCCGGACCAGGACGCCATCCGTGAAAAGGACCTCGGCATCTGGCAATCCTGGACCTGGGCCGAGGCGGCCACCGAAATTCGGGCCCTCGCCTGTGGCCTGGCGAGCCTCGGGCTGAAACGTGGTGAAAAGCTTGCGATTATCGGCGACAACCGCCCTCGCCTTTACTGGGGCATGACCGCGGCACAGGCGCTGGGGGCTGTCCCGGTACCGCTCTACCAGGACGCGGTCGCCGACGAAATGGCTTACGTGCTGGATAACGCCGACGTCAAGATCGCGCTGGTGGAGGACCAGGAACAGGTCGACAAGATGCTCGAGGTAATGGATCGATGCCCAAAGGTTGAACACGTTATTTACGATGACACCCGCGGATTGCGCCACTACGAGCAGGATTTCCTGCACGACTACGAAAAAATACAGCAGGCTGGTGTCGAATTCGACCATGATCACCCCGACTTTTATGATCAGCAAGTAGCAGCGGGTAGCGGTGATGAAATCTCGATCATGCTCTACACCTCCGGCACCACGGGTCATCCCAAGGGTGTCATGTTAAGCAATGACAACGTCATTATCACCGCACGTAACGGCATCATTCGCGAGGGGCTGACGGCAAACGAAGAGGTACTCGCCTACCTGCCGATGGCCTGGGTCGGGGACAACCTGTTTTCCTACGCGCAATCCTATGTCGCCGGATTTTGCGTGAGCTGCCCGGAAGACGCGACCACGGTTGCCCACGATCTGCGCGAAATCGGCCCAACCTATTATTTCGCCCCACCCCGCGTCTACGAAAACATGCTGACGCAGGTGATGATTCGGATGGAGGACGCGGCCAAAATTAAACGCGATATCTTTCACTACTTCATGGAGCATGCGCGCAAGGTCGGGGTCAGGATCCTGAACCGTGAACCGGTATCGTTGAAGGATTCATTACTTTACAAGCTCGGCAATATTCTCGTGTACGGTCCGCTTAAAGACGTGCTGGGATTGCGCCGAACCCGGCTCGCCTACACCGCTGGCGAGGCCATAGGGCCTGAAATTTTCGATTTCTATCGCTCGCTGGGTATCAACATCAAGCAGCTCTACGGCCAGACCGAATGCATGGTTTTCATCTGCGTACAGCCTGATGGAGAAGTCTACGCCGACACCGTCGGCACGCCCGCAATCGATGTTGAAATCAAGATCGACGATAATGGCGAAATCATGTATCGCAGCCCGGGCGTGTTTCAGTCTTACTACAAAAACCCGGAATCTACCGCAAGCACCAAGACCGAGGATGGCTGGGTACATACCGGCGATGCCGGATATTTCGATGACAACAATGGTCACCTTAAAATCATCGACCGCGCCAAGGACGTCGGCAAACTCAACGACGGCACCCTGTTCGCGCCCAAATATATCGAAAACAAGCTCAAGTTCTTTTCCTTTATCAAGGAAGCGGTGGTCTACGGCAACGAGCGTGACTTCAGCACGGCTTTCATCAATATCGATCTCGATGCCGTAGGCAACTGGGCCGAACGTCGCAACATGGCTTACTCCGGATACATCGACCTTGCCGGGCAGGACGAGATCTACCAGTTAATCAAGGAATGCATCGACAAGGTCAACCAGGACCTGTCGCAGGATAGCCGTCTCGGCAATTCGCAAATCCGGCGTTTCCTGATCCTGCATAAAGAGCTCGATGCCGATGACGGTGAACTGACCCGTACCCGCAAGGTACGCCGCAACTTTGTCGGCGATCGCTACGATATCCTGGTCAATGCGCTCTACTCGGACCGCAAGCAATGCCATGTCGAGACCCAGGTAACTTTCGAGGATGGACGCACCGGCATGCTCGAGGCCGATATCAAGATATGGGATGCCGCGGTCTACCCGGTTAACGCCGTGACCCAGGATGCCGCCGCATGAACGAACGCAACATTGGCGGCGAAATTCTGAAGGTCGAGAATATCAGCCTCTCCTTCGGGGTCATGAAGGTCCTGGACGACATCAGCTTCGATATCAAACAGGGCGAGATTCGCTCGATTATCGGACCCAACGGTGCCGGCAAGAGCTCGATGCTCAACGTCATCAACGGCTTTTATCATCCCCAGCAGGGGTCGATCACGTTCAAGGGGCTTACCCGCAAGCAGATGGCACCGCAGGTGGCCGCAACCCAGGGCATCGCGCGTACCTTTCAGAATATCGCGCTGTTCAAGGGTATGAGCACGCTCGATAACATCATGACCGGGCGTAATTTGAAAATGAAAACCAACCTGTTCTGGCAAGCGCTGCATATCGGCCCGGCGCGCACCGAGGAACTGGAAAACCGCGAGGCGGCCGAGCGTATCATCGACTTTCTCGGCATCCAGGCGATTCGCAAGAAACCGGTCGGCAAGCTGCCTTACGGGCTGCAAAAGCGCGTCGAGCTGGGGCGCGCGCTCGCCGCCGAACCGGAGCTGTTGTTGCTCGACGAACCCATGGCCGGGATGAATAGCGAAGAAAAGGAAGACATGTGCCGCTTTGTCCTCGATGTCAATTCCGAGTTCGGCACGACGATTGCGCTGATTGAACACGACATGGGGGTCGTCATGGATTTATCCGACCGGGTGCTGGTGCTCGATTACGGCAAGCAGCTGGCCGACGGCCTGCCTGACGAAGTCCGCAACAACCAGGATGTCATCGACGCTTACCTCGGGATTCCACATGAACAGGCCTGAATCCTGATGCTGTTTTTTATCGAAGTCGCGCTGAGCGGCCTGATGGCCGGTGTCATGTACTCACTGGTGGCGCTCGGTTTCGTGCTGATCTTCAAGGCTTCCGGGATATTCAACTTTGCCCAGGGCGTCATGGCCCTGTTCGCGGCGCTAACCCTGGTTGGCTTAATGGAAAAGTTCGGTATGCCGATATGGCTTGCAATCATCGGCACGATTGTCGTGATGATCGCGCTTGCCTGGGCGATCGAGCGATTCATGCTGCGCCCACTGGTCAACCAGGAGCCGATCATCCTGTTCATGGCAACCATCGGCCTTGCCTACGTGCTCGAGGGTATGGGTGATATTTTATGGGGCTCGGATGTAAAGCTACTGGATATCGGCATCCCGCAGGGCGCGTCGGACTGGATGCTGGACAGCTTCAACATTTACATAGAGAAACTGGAAATATTCGCCGCGGCTACCGCCGCAGTGCTGGTGACTTTCCTGGCGATATTTTTTCAGAAGACCCGCATCGGGCGGGCGCTACGGGCGGTTGCCGACGACCACCAGGCCGCGCTGTCTGTTGGCATTTCGTTAAATACCATCTGGGTCTTCGTGTGGTCGGTCGCGGGCATCGTCGCTATCGTTGCCGGCATCATGTGCCGGGGTTCAGTTTTCACTGTCACTGATAGCGCTCAAGGCCCTGCCCGTCCTGATCCTCGGCGGATTCACATCAGTGCCGGGGGCTATCATCGGCGGCATCATTATCGGGGTCGGTGAAAAAGTGGCGGAAGTATATCTCGGGCCGATAGTCGGTGGCGCGATTGAAAACTGGTTCGCCTACATGCTGGCGCTGGCATTCCTGCTGTTTCGGCCGCAGGGATTATTTGGCGAACGCATTATCGAGCGGGTGTAGGCATGATTTATCTAGAAACCGGGCAGTTTAAAGCAAATTACCAGGACGACCAGGCACTGTTTCCGATCGCCCAGGACCGTTACTTCATCCTCGCGGCGCTGTTCGTTGCCTTTGCGGTGGTTCCTTTCCTGCTGAACCAGTACTGGTTGAATGCAATTATACTGCCCTTCCTGATCTACGCACTGGCGGCTCTGGGTTTGAACATTCTGACTGGTTATTGCGGTCAGCTGTCGCTCGGTACCGGGGCTTTCATGGCGGTCGGAGCCTTTTCGATTTTCAAATTGATGACCGTCGTCCCCGAGTTCGGGTTTATTCCACTGGTGATTCTTTCCGGCTTAATAACGGCCGCGGTCGGCACCCTGTTCGGCTTGCCCTCGTTGCGCATCAAGGGATTCTATCTCGCAGTGGCGACGCTGGCGGCGCAATTCTTCCTGATCTGGCTGTTTAACAAGGTGGGCTGGTTTTTCAACTATAACGCGACGGGAATGATCACCTCGCCACCGATGACGCTGTTCGGCGTCATCATAACCGGTCCGGAGGCTGACACGGTTGGTAAGTATTACCTGGTTGCCGGATTCGTGGCCCTGTTCGCATTATTTGCCAAGAACATTGCGCGCGGTCGCATCGGTCGCAACTGGATGGCGATTCGAGACATGGACATCGCCGCCGAACTGATCGGCGTGCGCCCGTTAATCGCCAAGCTGTCCGCGTTCGCGGTATCATCGTTTTATATCGGTATGGCTGGCGCCCTGTATTTTGCGGTCTGGCTGGGTTCCGCTGAACCTACCGAGGCCTTCGATATCAACCAGTCCTTCCTGGTATTGTTCATGATTATCATCGGCGGGCTGGGCTCGGTGCTCGGTTCGTTCCTTGGTGCTGCGTTCCTGGTGATGATGCCGATACTGTTGAAAAATATTATGGTCGACGGTCTTGGTGCCGATAGTGCGCTCGCCGCGCATATCGAGATTATTGTCGTCGGCGTCCTGATTATCCTGTTTCTGATTGTCGAACCACACGGGCTGGCGCGTCTGTGGCGGATCGCCAAGGAAAAAATGCGCCTGTGGCCATTTCCACACTAACTGAATCATCGATCAAGGTGGATTATTGACACGCGCTTTCATTAAAATGCTGTTTCAGTATAACAACCGGAGGAAGTGATGAGAACCAGAAGTCTAACTAAAACAATCGTGGCAGCCCTGTTGGCGTTTCCATTATTTTGCGGAGCGGCGAGCGCGTATGAACTTTCAATACCGTCTTTCGATTATCGCACCGGGCCCTATGCGCCCAACGGTATCCCGTTTGCGAACGGCTTCGGCGATTACATGCTGATGCTGAACGAGCGTGACGGCGGTATTAATGGCACCAGGCTCAAGCTGACGCCCTGTGAAACCGCCTATAACACCAAGCGTGGAGTCGAGTGTTACGAGAACATCAAGAATGAGGGCGATTCGGGCGCGATTGCGATCCAGCCGCTGTCGACCGGCATTACCTACCAGTTGATTCCGAAAGCCAGTGTCGATCGCATCCCGATTTTCTCGATGGGGTATGGCCGGACCTCGGCCGCCAACGGCAAGATATTTCCGTGGGTCTTCAACTTCCCGGCAACCTACTGGAGCCAGGCCACCGTGTTTATCCAGTACATCGCAGAGAAAGAAGGTGGCATGGACCAGCTCAAGGGCAAGAAGATCGCCTTGGTTTACCACAATTCGGCTTACGGCAAGGAGCCGATTCGAACTCTCGAAAGCGCGGCTGGAAAATTCGGATTTGAATTCATTGCGCTGCCGGTAGATCACCCTGGCCAGGAGCAGAAGGCAACCTGGCTGCAAATTCGCAAGGAGCGCCCCGACTGGGTCCTGATGTGGGGCTGGGGTGTTATGAACCAGGTCGCAATCAAGGAAGCTGCATCGATCCGTTACCCGATGGATCGTTTCATCGGAGTCTGGTGGTCCGGTTCGGAAAACGACGTCCTGCCAGCCGGTGATGGTGCCGACGGTTACCTCTCGGGGGCCTTCCATCAGCCGGGTGATAACTTTCCCGCGCACGACGACATCAAGAAGCATGTCTATGACAAGGGCAAGGGTCTGGGCGATCGCGATCGCATCGGCGAGGTGCTTTACAATCGAGGCCTGGTCGCGGCCATGTGGACTACGGAAGCCATTCGCAAGGCGATGGAAATTCACGGCACCAACAAGGTTAAAGGTGTGCACGTACGTGATGGTTTCGAGGCACTCGATGTTGACGAGGCACGGCTGACTGAATTGGGATTACCCGGATTCACGATCCCGGTCAAGATCAGTTGCGAAAACCACGAGGGCCCCGGCAAGGTCGCATTGCAGCAATGGGATGCCAAGGCGAAAAAGTGGAGCCTGGTGAGCGACTTTTACGAGCCGTTACGCGATATTACCGGTCCGCTGATTGCCGAGGACTCGGCCCAGTACGCCAAGGAAAACAGCGTCGTACCACGTATCTGTAATTAAACCGCTACCATCGCTAAAGGAAACCAAGCCGTGGCAGAAGCTGACGCTGCAATCGATACCCAGCCGATGTTGCTGGTCAACAACATCGAGGTCATTTACGACCACGTTATCCTGGTATTGAAGGGCGTCTCGCTCGAGGTTCCCGAGCAGGGCATTGTTGCCCTGCTCGGCGCCAACGGCGCGGGTAAAACCACGACGCTGAAGGCGGTTTCCAACCTGCTGCGTGCCGAGCGCGGTGATATCACCAAGGGCAGTATCGAATTCCGGGGTAAACGAATTGATTCACTGACCCCGGCCCAACTGGTACAGCAGGGCGTAATCCAGGTCATGGAAGGACGCCATTGTTTCGAACATCTCACGGTCGAGGAAAACCTGCTTACCGGCGCCTACACGCGCCGCGATGGCGGTGCCGCGATCGAGCGAGATCTCGACCTCGTGTACAGTTATTTTCCGCGCCTCAAGAATCGCAGCCGGGCGCAGGCGGGTTACACTTCCGGTGGTGAACAGCAGATGACTGCAATCGGACGTGCGTTGATGTCGCGTCCGCAAATGATACTGCTCGATGAACCGTCGATGGGGCTCGCTCCACAACTGGTGGAAGAAATATTCGAAATAGTCGAACGCCTGAACAAGGATGAAGGCGTTACCTTTCTGCTGGCCGAGCAGAATACCAATATCGCACTGCGTTACGCAGACCACGGCTATATTCTCGAGAATGGCCGCGTAGTACTCGACGGCAGCGCGGCGGAACTGCGTGAAAATACCGACGTCAAGGAATTTTACCTCGGTATCAGCGAGGGCGAACGCATCAGTTTTCGAGACGTAAAACACTATCGACGCCGAAAAAGATGGTTGACCTGAACCAAGGATATTGTTGCCCCGGCCCACGAGCCGGGGCCCATTTAAATCCGCCTTGTGCAAATAGTTGCTGGGCTGCCAAAGCTACAGAAACTATTAATGGATACCGGCTCGCAGGCCGGTATGACGAAGAGTAATCATGTCAGAATTCTACGATGACCTCGAAACGCGCAGCGCCGATGAGCGCGCACAGGCGCAGTTCGAAGCGATTCGTGCCCAGATCGTACATGTTCAGAACAATACCGCGGCTTACTCGACGGCACTCAAAGATGTCGATGCCAACGAAATAACCGATGCCGAGTCATTCAGCACTTTACCGCTGACCCGCAAGTCGGAACTGATCGAATTACAGCAGACGCAGCGTCCTTTCGGTGGCTACACCGCGAAGGATACGGCGTTTTGTTCCCACGTATTTGCATCGCCCGGCCCGATTTACGAACCGGGTTTTACCGTCCCCGATTTCTGGCGCTTCGCACGCTCGCTTTACGCCAGTGGAATTCGTGCCGGCGAGCTGGTGCACAATTGTTTCAGCTACCATTTCACCCCGGCGGGCCAGATGTTTGACAGCGCGGCACTTGCGCTCGGCTGCAGCGTCATCCCGGCCGGCGTCGGCCAGACCGAATTACAGGTGCAAACTATCGCCGATCTGCGACCCGATGCCTACGTTGGCACCCCGTCATTCCTTAAAATTATTCTCGAACAGGCAGACGATTCAGGGCGCGATGTCAGTTCAATGAGCAAGGCGATGATGAGTGGGGAAGCCCTGCCGCCGCCGTTACGCGACGGTTTTGTCGAACGCGGCGTGCGCGTGCAACAGTGTTACGGCACCGCCGACCTGGGCCTTATCGCTTACGAATCCAGCGCCATGGAAGGGTTGATTATCGACGAGGGCGTCTATGTTGAAATCGTGCGTCCGGGGACTGGCGAACTGGTTACCGAGGATGAAGTCGGTGAAGTCGTGGTCACCAACCTGGGCCGTGAGTATCCCCTGATTCGGTTCGCGACCGGGGACTTATCGGCCTACCTGCCGGGAACCAGTCCCTGCGGGCGCACTAACCAGCGCATCAAGGGCTGGATGGGGCGCGCCGATCAAACCGCCAAGGTGCGTGGCATGTTCATTCACCCGGAACAGGTGGATAAAGTCGTCAAACGTCATTCCGAAATATCCCGGGCACGACTGGTCATCAACTGGATCGACCAGGCCGACCAGATAACCCTGCAATGCGAGTCCGAAGTTAGCGACGCATCCCTGGTCGATGCTATCGCCGCGAGCATCAGGTCAATCTGTAAACTTCGTGGCGAAGTCGAGATCGTCGCGCCCGATACCCTGCCCAACGATGGCAAGGTTATCGACGATACTCGCCAATACGAATAACCAGTCTCAGCACTACTCCCGTGAATTCGAAACGCCTGCTAGAAGATGTCCGCGTCATCGATCTGTCGCAATATATTCCTGGACCATTTGCGACCCGGCAGCTTGCCGATCTCGGCGCCGAGGTGATAAAGATCGAGCCGCCGGCTGGAGACCCGATGCGATTTTTCATGCACACCGAGGAGGACGAGCTTTCACCCATTTATCGCCATCTCAACCGCGGCAAGCGTATCTGTAAGCTGGACCTGAAGTCCAAGCCTGACCGTGAGGCTTTGTGCGAGCTGATCGCCGATGCCGATATTTTGTTCGAATCCTTCCGACCCGGAGTGCTGGCGCGGCTTGGCTTCGATAGTGACCGCCTTGATAAAATCAATCCCGCGTTGATTCACTGTGCACTCTCGGGTTATGGCCAGTCAGGTCCTTATGCCCGGCGTGCCGGACACGATATCAATTACTGCGCGCTCAGCTCCCAATCGATTGTCAGCGGCACCGCGGAGCAACCGGTAATCGGCTATCCACCGATTGCCGATCATGCCGCGGCGATGCAGGCTAGCATCGCCATGCTCGCTGCCCTGCACGCACGCACCAGCAGTCACGGCAGTACTTATCTCGACATCAGCATGACTGAGTCGATCCTGGCGTGGCAGTACCTGCCGATATTAACCCAAACAGAGGAGCGCGCCTCGTCGATCCTCAACGGTGGCGCTGCCTGTTACAACCTTTACCAATGCGCCGACGGACGGTTCATCAGTCTCGGCGCCATCGAAACCGCATTCTGGAAGAATTTTTGCGGGGCATTGAACAAGCCCGAATGGATAGGCCGGCAGTTTGAAGCCATGCCACAACAGTCCTTGATCGCAGATGTTGCTGCAGTCATTTATGACCATCCGCAGGTGTACTGGCGCAAGCTGCTGGACGGGGTCGATTGTTGCTTTGAGGGTCTGTTTGCTGCAGATGAACTGACACAACACGCGCAGCTCAAGGTGCGCCAGGCATTAACAGAGAACGGACCGACCTACCCCGCCTGGATCAATAACCAACCGGTGGAAATCACCGTCGAAGTAGAGCAGATCAAGTCTCGCCATCAGCTGCACTGGAACTCTATAGATTCCTGAAACCACAGCAATAAAGCCCTTAAAAGGCGTGAATTTAGATGAATCAAACAGTATAAATACGGCCATCCGCAAAAAAAGGGTCAGCTTTCGACGGCTCGCCGGCCCTGGAATTGTCTATCCCTGATACTCTGATAACCTCAGCGCCTAATTCTCGAGATCGCCCACCACGGCTTTCATGAAGCGAGCGGCTTCACCGCCGGTAACGGCACGGTGGTCGAATGTCAGCGCAAGTGGCAGTATGTGCCGGATTGCTATTTCACCATTTTTGACAACAACCTCATCGCGCGATTTTCCGGCTCCCAGAATCGCCACGGTCGGTGGCAATACTACCGGAGACGCGTAACGACCGGCGATCGCTCCGTAGTTGGACAGGATAATACTATATCCGCGCAATTCTGCCGGGGTCAGGCTGCGGTTTTTGATTTTTTCCTTCAATTCGCTGAGGCGTCCAACGATGGCCTCATCATCATCGTTCTGGATATCGAGCAATACCGCAACGAATAGTCCCTGAGGCGCATCGACTGCGAGCCCGAGATGAATCCGCTCGAGCACCCGGCGACCATTGGCGTGACTATCGTACCAGGCATTTAACGAGGGTTCGGCTTTGCAACCCGCGATCAATGCGCGGATCAGGCGTGGCGTGATATCTGCGGTCGACTTGATCTCGGTGATATCGGCGTCTTCAACCAACGTCGCCGGCGCAACCTCGGCGCGTGCCTGTGCCATATTCCGCGCCATCGCCCGGCGTACCCCGCGCAACGGTTCCATCGGCCCGTGCTCGGCCAGTATACGAGCCACGCGGCGCACATCGTCGGCAAGAATCAGGCCATCGCGACCGCTCGGGGTTACCATAGACAACTCGACTTCCATGCGATTGGCAAGCGCGCGTACTGCAGGGGTTGCCTTGATCGTGGTCGAGCTGGGAGCCAACCCGATCGCCGTTTCCGGGATAATTGCCTCGTTAGACTCCATTTCTCCCACCACGGTGCCACTGTCTTCAGCCTTTGCTCCCTCTTCGGCAAGATTACTGTCGCCAAACGCGAGCAGCGGTTGACCGGTTTCGATCACGTCGTTTTCGCGGCCGAATAACTTGGCTATGCGCCCGTCCTGTGGCGACGGAATATCGATAATCGCCTTCGCGGTCTCGACTGAAACCAGGGTCTGGCCCGTGGTGACCTCGTCACCCGTTTTGACATGCCATTCAACGATTTCGGCGTCGGGTAAACCTTCGCCCAGGTCTGGTAGTTTAAAGATGATCATCGGTATCCCATAGCCTCCTGTACCGCATCGATAATGCGATTTACCCCCGGCATATATTGATCTTCATTGCGGTAAAGCGGCATTACGGTGTCGTAACCGGTCACGCGTTTTACCGGTGCCAGTAACGAAGTAATACCTTCACCCGCAAGGCATGCAGCGATCTCGGCGCCAACGCCAAAGCTACGCGCCGCTTCGTGCACGATCACGCAGCGACCGGTACGCGCGACCGAATCGAGTATCGTTCCCATATCCAGCGGCGAGATTGACGCAACGTCGATGACCTCGGCGTCAACGCCGACCTGCGCCAGTTGGTGCGCAGCTTCCAGGGTTTCCTTGATCGATGCCCCCCAGCTCACCAGCGTAATATCAATGCCATCACGTAACACGAAACAGGTATCCAGCGGCAGCGCCTCGCCATTGTCTTCGACTTCCTGCTTGCCGAGCCGATAAATCCGTTTGGGTTCTAGAAACACGACCGGATCGGGGTCCCTGATCGCGGCGAGCAGTAAACCGTAGGCACGTGCCGGAGAAGACGGAATTACCACGCGCACTCCGGGCATGTGCGCGAACATCGCCTCGGTGCTCTCGGAATGATGTTCAGGGGCGTGAATACCGCCGCCGAACGGTGCACGAATCACCATCGGACAGGTAATGCGACCCCGGGTACGGTTACGCAGGCGCGCCGCGTGGTTGATGATCTGGTCTACCGCCGGGTAGATGAAACCCATAAACTGTAATTCGACGATTGGTTTCAGGCCCTGCGCGGCCATGCCGATTGCCATGCCGACGATCACCGATTCGGCCAGCGGGGTGTCGACAACCCGCTCGGCGCCGAATTCTTCGAGCAAACCCGCGGTAGCGCGAAACACACCCCCGTTAACACCGACATCCTCACCGAGCACGATGACATTATCATCGCGACCCATTTCCGTGGCAAACGCCTGGTTGACCGATTCTAGCAGTGTCCACTCAGCCACGTCGCTTCACCCCGGCCAGCCATTCCTGTTTTTGCTGTTCGAGATCGGCGGTAGGCCTGGCAAACATGTAATCGAAAAACTCCCCGGGGGGCTGTTCGGGCAAAGCCCTGTAGGCTTCGATCGCCTTCTTGACCTGTTCTTTGCAGCACTCATAAATGTTTTCGTCTTCAGCGTCGGTCCATTGATGCTCTTTTTGTAAATAGGCTTTGAAACGAATCAAGGGTTCGAGTTCGCGCGCGGCATCAAGTTCCCGTTGTGGGCGATAACGGCTGGCATCATCAGCGGTCGTGTGGTCGCCGAGCCGATAACTCAGGGCTTCAACGAGACTGGGGCGGTGCTCGGTACGCGCGCGCTCGAGTGTTTCGCTGAGGACATGGAACACCGCGAGCGGATCATTGCCATCGACACGAAATCCATCGATACCCACTGCCAGGGCCTTGTGGGCGATGGTCGGCGCGGCGGTCTGCTTTTCCAGTGGTACCGAGATTGCCCAGCGATTATTGTTGACTACGAATACCACCGGCAATCCCATGGCACCGGCGATGTTGATCGACTCGTAAAAATCACCTTTCGAGGTGGCTCCATCACCACAGGTGGTTACCACGGCGCGGGACTGCCGGCGGTACTTGATCGCGTAGGCGATACCGGCCGCGTGGCAAGCCTGGGTTGCAATCGGCACGCTGATTGGAAAATCCTGTTCCTGGTGCTGGAAATGCATCCCCCATTCATCCCCACCCCAGTAGCGTAAAATCTCTTCGAGCAAGACACCGCGCCGGATCTGAGCGGCAACATCGCGGTAATAAGGCACCAGCACGTCGTTTTCCTGCATTGCGAAACCAATCCCGGCACCGATTGCCTCCTGCCCCTCCCCGGAGGGATAAGTGCCCATCGCGCCGGTGCGCTGAAGATTAATCGCGCTAAGATCGAAAACCCGCGTCTGCACCATTAATTGATAAAGCTCTACCAGCTTGTCGCGTGTCGCGAGTGCTGCGGGGAGCGGGCGTTTCAGCTGCCCGGTTGGGTCAAGGAACTCGATTGTTTCGAAGTTGAAATCTGAACCTGGCATACCCTCTTGCTCCCAGCTGTTATATTTTAAGCTTTGAATATCCCCCGAATTACCGGGCAGATTCTGCAGATCGGCTACTTGACAGCAATTCAGGTGCAGGGTGCGCGGTATGCCACCTTGTGCGATACGCTGCCAAGAAACAGACCCTTGAAATCGTTCAACCCGCGCGAACCCATAATCACGCAGTCAATTTTTTGCGCATCTATACATTCCAGAATTCTATCAGCCGGGTCACCAGCTTCAAGACGCGCGTCGACATTTTCCAGGCCCTTTTGCTGTGCACGGCCCTTTGCGCCGTCAATAATATACTGGCCTAGCTCGAATAGTAACTGCGGCGATACTCCTGAATCCTGGAAAGCGGAACCCGTGGCCACTGTAACCCTGTAATCCATCGATTTCAGGCGATCTATTTCCGTGTTGACATGCTTTGCAAGTCCCTCAATTTCGCCAAATCGCTGCAAAGCATCAATGTTTTCGGAACGATAGGGTACTTGCAGTATAACAAGCTCGGCTTCATATTTTTTTGCCATATCAATTGCCAGATCGAGCGCCTTGTAGGCATGATCTGAACCGCCTGTGGGGCATAGTATCTTGTTGAACATGAGAATCCTCCCTAATTTTTATCAACCCGTTGAAATTACAATAACTGGGTATTGATCTGGCATATTGATGCAGCTTAAACGGGATAATATTAGCGGCCAATGTTCGCTATCGGCCGTGCCACGAAGCCCAGCACCGGTATTTCAGGTCCTCCTTATGCTTTTTCTTTAACCGTGAGACCTGGGCATTGGGTGTCCGTAAATTGCAATAGCTTCATTGAAGACCGTAAACAGCAACGTTCTGTCTCATATGGCTAATGTAATCTGCCGCAGCGAAACCTGGCTGGCCTAAGTTACTGATTTATTAGAGCTAACCGCGCCCGATGTAGGGCATTCTGGTCGCCATGATGGTCATGAACTGCACGTTGGTGTCGAGCGGCAGGGATGCCATCTGCAGCACCGCTTGCGCAACATGCTCGACATCCATGACGGGTTCAGCGGCGAGTTCACCATTGGCCTGGGGTACCCCTTTGGGCATGGATCGGGTCATCGGGGTCGCGGCATTACCGATATCGATCTGGCCACAGGCGATATTATGCTCGCGGCAATCAAGCGAGATGGATTTTGTGAGCCCGGTGATGGCGTGCTTGGTTGACGTGTAAGGAGCCGAAAAAGGCCGTGGCGCGTGGGCCGAAATCGAGCCATTGTTGATAATCCTGCCACCCTGGGGAGATTGCGCTTTCATGATCCTAATCGCCTGCTGGGCACACAGGAACGGGCCGGTCAAATTGACATCGACCGTCGACTGCCACTGCTCGTAGGACAGTTCCTCCATTGGAACTCCCGGGGTATAAGCGCCCGCGTTGTTGAACAGCAGATCGAGCCGGCCGAAGCTTTGCTCAAGCTGTGCGAACAGGTTTCTAACCTGCTCGGGCTTACCGACATCGGTCGGCACGCATAGCGTCCGGGTCGGGTCCGCAGCGGCGAGTTCGACAGTTTCCTGCAGGGGTTCGAGTCGCCTGCCGGCCAGCACCACCGAGTAACCTTGAGTCAACAAGGTACGACTAACCGCCCGGCCGATCCCGCTTCCGGCCCCGGTCACAACGGCAATACCTGCTTCTTTATCCACGCTCGCTGCCTCGATACTCGATCGGCGTACTATACCGGGGATCGTCATGCAGGGCCCAGTAGGCCGCATTCAGTTTTGCCGTCAACGCGCCCGGCTTGCCGCCCCCGACCGGTTGATCCGCGATCCTTGTGACCGGCATGACGCCGCCCGCGGTGCTGGTGATGAACATCTCGTCAGCGGTTCGTGCCAGGTCCGCTGGCAGCGAATCCTCTAACACCTCCAGGTCTTCCCTCATCAGCAACTCGAGTATGGTCAGACGGGTCACCCCTTCGAGCACACCGCGTGCCGGCGTGATGACGGTATCACCTCGGCGCACGAATACGTTAAATCCCGGTCCTTCGACGAGGTTGCCCCCGGCGTCAACAAGCACCGCGCTATCGGCGTTATTGTCGTAGGCTTCGAACAGGGCCATGACCATATCGAGCCAGTGGTAATTCTTGATCCTGGGATCGACAGACTCTGGCGGGATACGCTGCCGATGGCTGATCAAAAGATTGAGCCCCTGCTCGCGCAGCGCGTCATCGGCGATCCAGATGAACGGAATGGCGAACGCCAGGAACCGGTTTTCGCAACTGCGTGGGTCGCGTGAGCCTGGCGCCGGTATACCGCGGGTACAGACAATCTCGACATAGGCATCCTGCAAACCGCTGCGGCTGACCAGCTCGAACATGATCGATCGAATCTGTTCGCGGCTGTAGGGCACCGACATGCGCAGCTTCGCCACGCTGGCATGAAAACGGTCCAGGTACTCATCAATGCGAAAAAATTTGCCGCGCCAGGCGTGCGCGACATCATAGGTTGCATCTGAATGCAGGAATCCCCAGTCCAGCACCGGGATCCTGGCCTCGGCAACCGGTATGTAGCTGTCATCGATAAATGCAATACCCTGTGAAAAATCCGCCATCGCAATATTACCCCTGTTCAAATTCCGCTTTACGCTTTTCGACAAAAGCCTGGATTCCCTCGCGACCGTCGGCTGACGCGGCGCAGCGTGACACCAGTTGGCTCTCGAGTTCCATCTGGGTCTCCAGATCGTTATGCGCGCTTGCGAGCAGCAGTTTCTTGACGTAGGCGGTAGACAGGCGTGCGCTATTGGCGAGATCCTTTGCAAGCTGTTCGGTCTGCGCTGCCAGTTCGTCATCGGCCACGACGCGCGTTACCAGCCCAATTGCAGCGGCTTCTGCTGCATCCAGGGTGCGGTTGGTGAACATCAGCTCCTGGGCCCGGCGTAATCCCACCAGGCGCGGCAGGAAATAACTCGAGCTGCCGTCCGGGCACAGCCCGGCCCGGGTATAGGCCATCGTAAAACTGGCGGATTCTGCAGCCAACACGATGTCGCCGATCAAGGCGAGGCTGAATCCGGCACCCGCGGCGACGCCGTTAACCGCGACGATCAGGGCCGCCTGCATACGTGACAACGTGGAAATCGCAGCGTGCAGGTCATCCGCCAACGATTTGACCGCCCCGCCGACCTCATCGCCGTGCGACTGCATTTCCTTGATATCACCCCCGGCGCAAAAAAACGGGCCACCGGCAGTCAGCACGACTGCCTTGAGCCCGGGATCACTGCTGCACAAATGGGCTGCCCGGTTTAGCTCGCTGGCCATGAGACTATCGAGTCCGTTAGCAGCATCAGGGCGATTTAACGTAATCCTTGCAATCGCATTCTGCTTCGCAAATATTATGTGTTCGAATTGATTCATCTCGAAGTTGCTCAGATCTGGTTAAATGCAGTATAACGATTCACCGAACCCTGCAGAACTAAATTCAACCTGCCAACAGGACTGGAGTCAACCATGAGCGCATACCTGATAGTCGATACGATGATCGAAAACGCGGACCAATACGAAAACTACAAGCAGCTGGCGAAACCCATTGCTGAAAAATATGGCGGCGTTTACCGGGTGCGGGGCGGTGCGATGGAGGTGCGTGAAACCGATTTGTGGACACCGACGCGCATGGTGATCATCGAGTTTCCGGATATGGATTCGGCGCGCGCATTTGTCGATTCGGAGGAATACGCCCCGGTTAAACCGCTGCGGCGCGACAATGCCAGGTGCACGCTGGCGATTCTAGATGGCATCTAGCCCGGGCGCGATAGACCCGACAGGTTCAGGATTGCCGGGCGTGGAAATTAGCGATCGCCAGGTCAAAGGCATCCAGAGATTCGGATTCGCGTGTACTCACGTCCGGATCGCCGCTGCTGACGTCGTTGTGCTCCGATTTGTTCCACAGGATTTCCGAGGCCGAGTTAAAGGCATCGACAATTTCAACATAGATGTTGGTTGGCGAAAGCAGGGTATTCAGGAAACTCATGATGATCGACAACACGATGCCGAGTATCGACGTGCTCAGCGCGAATGAAATCTTGATCAGGAAATTATCGATGACAATCTTACTGGCCTCGGCATTGGTAATATCCATCGCAGTAAGTTCAGGTAGAGCTCTCATAATTCCTAGAAAGGTACCGAATATTCCGCCGACGATGAAAATGCTCGGCAAGATGTTAAGTACGTCATTGGTTCGGCTTAACGAGAATATACCCAGCACCCGGTTGAATATCGGATTCGAGCCAAACACGCTGTTTGAAATCTCGTGAAAATCGGGCTGGTGGCCGGATTCCTTGCGCAGGTACCTGATGTGTTGCAAGAAATCGTCGATCAGGCGAATGATGCCATCCTGGATCAAAAATACGCGGTCACCAACCGTCATGATATGGTCCTCGTTACGACGCTTGTAGCGCGCACGTAGCTCGAAGTTTTCAAAATAGGTTCGCGTCATTGCCCTTTTGACATGATAATAAAAAGAGCCCCGGGGTTCGGGTCTGGCCATGATGTCTTCATGCACGCGCTTGCAGAACTCCTTAACGAAACGTCGCTGCCGGTGAATCGTTACCGTGATCAACATCCGCATGATTACGGCGAGAATAAAGGCGAATAACAACACCGGCATCAGGTAGTCGGTTGCGTATTGCACCACCAGGTTAATTAACTCGACAATAAATTCATTCATCAGGTATTCCTTTTTTCGGTTAGCCCAAACTTGATAATGACGCGCTGTGATTCCAGGCAGTTATAGAGCCTGCAAAATTCTGCTCGTGACAGTTGGCCGGTATCGTTTGGGTCTACCTGCTCGGTGAAGAAACTTCTACCGGTTACCTTGATTAACGGCAACATGGCGTCCTGGTGTTTGAACTTGATCTTTTGGGTATCGAAAACAAACTCGAAGATCGAGCGTGCACGCGCATAGCTCAAATCCAGGTTGTAGTTAACCGCTTTGCGGTTCGTCAATGACAGTGAATTGGGATTGACCGGCTTGCCAGCATAGGTCGGGGAGGCAAATCCAATAATCTCTATTGACGAAATATCGGCGGTTGCCGATTCACGGTCAAACAGGCTACTGGCGTAAACCGGAATAGCCCGGCGAATGGTGGTGCGCATGCCCGGCTTGAGCTTGTAACTGTCGGTATCGAAATAATCATTGCCAAAATCCAGGATCACATCACCGGTGCTCTTATCAACCTCGGCGATGATACCCGCCTTGGCAAAATCATCTTTAATGCGTTGCGCAACGTCCTGTCGATTCCTGGCCAGTTCGAGCGCCTTTTGTAGCTCCTTGGAGGTTTCAGTCAGGTCGGATTCGGCCTTGCTCAGGTTTTGTGCAGTATCCTCGAGGTTTGCCTTGGCACTACCCAGGTCCTCCTGCAAACGGGCCACTTCAGCCTGATTTGCTTCGTAGGCATCCTGCAAACCCTTGAACTTGTCCTCGAGTTCCTCGACCTGTCCCTGGTGTTCTTCTTCAAGACCTGCTATCTGTGCCCTGCCCTTCTCGATATTGTCTTCCAGCGATTCAAGTTCACCGCGTTTCTTATCATAATCGCCCTGCAGGCTTTTATATTTTTCTTCCAGGTCGGCCAATTCCGCGGCACTCGCGTTTTTCAACGCGGCTTTCTCGGCAGCCTGCCGGTTTAACTGATCTTCAAGTGCCGCTAGTTCATCCTGGCTTTGACCCTGTTTTTGCGCCAACTCCTGGATCTTGCCTTCGAGGCTCCTGGTTTGTTCAGCCAGGGATTTTTCCAGGGCAGCTTTTTCGTTCGCTTCCCTGGCCAGGGTTTGCGCCAGCGCCGCAAGCTGCAGTTCGCTCTCGTTGCGCTGGGCTGCCAATTCCGAGATCTTGCCTTCGAGGTAATCGGTTTGCGTAATCAGGGTTGCTTCCAGCGCCTGTTTTTCGGCAGCACGCTGTTGCAGCTGCTGTTCAAGCGTGGCCAGCTTGGTCTGATTCTTACCATACTCACTGGCCAACTGCTTTAGCTGGTCTTGAAGACCCTCGGTCTGCCTGGCATAGGCGACTTCAAGCGCGGCCTTTTCCTGTGTCTCCTGCACGATTTGCCCCTCAAGTGAGGCCAGGTTATTCAGGCTCTGATCAAATTCTGATTTCAGCGAGGCGAACTTTTGCTCCAGTGCCTCGGTTTGCTGCGCGTGCAGTTTTTCCAGGCGCTGCTTCGCTTCCGCTTCTGCAATCAGGGTTTCTTCGAGGGTAGCGACCTGGCTTTTACCCTGCTCGTGCTGCGCTCTCAGCTCGTCATATTCGGCAGCGAGTTTTTGGGCTTCCAGGGCATGCGCCTTTTGCAGTGCTTCGCGTTCCTGTGCCTCGGTACGGATGAATTCCTCCAGCGAGGCGACACGGGTCTGATCGTCCTCGAACCTGGAGCGCAGGGTTTCAATTTTCTGTTCCTGCTGTCGGGTTTTGGCGGCGTACTGTTTTTGCAACTGGGCCAGTTCCGCTTCTTCCTGCTGTAACTGCTGCTGTAGTGATTCGAGGTCTGCGCTGCGTTCGAAAATGGTTTGCTGCAGTCGCTGGTTCTGTTGCTTTTGCGATGAAAGTTGGCGCGATGCTTCAGCCTTGGCTACCGCGTTGGCGTTCATCATCGAAACTATCATTTGCTGGTATTGATTAAGCTCGGCTTCGCGCTGTTCCTCCTCTCTCGATTGCTGCGCCAGCTTTTTTTTCTTGGCCGACGCCTCGTCTTCGAGCAACGCAATCTGGTCGATGATTTCCTGGTATATTTTTTGTTCCTGCTGGCTGGCTTGCTCGGCCAGGTACTCATCCTTGACCGTTTCATACAATTCAAGTTCCTGTTTGACTTCCTTGATCCTGGCGTGGGAAGTGACCGAGATCAGGCCGGTGCGCAGGCTCGATACCATGTACATGACGAGAAAGATAAATGCGAGCACCATAAACAGGTCGCTGTAAGAGGCCCACTGGGTACCGCTCGCGTGTTTATTTGCACGAATTTCGTTGTAGTCGAAGCTCACAACCTGTCCTTGATACTGTTACAGTACGTATGGACAATTAAGACTAGCATGGAAGCACCCCATTTGTTAATTGAACTGCGTACCAGTTTTTCGATAAAAGTTGCTGAATTTACTGAAATAACGGGATTTGAGAAGAGCCTGCGGAGGGCAAATTGCTATCCTTGATACAGGCCATCGGCGGTATCGGCGTTTTTCTGCTCGGCATGGTCGTCATGACCGAGGGTCTGAAAGCACTCACCGGGGCGCGTATCAGCCAGTGGCTGGCGGACGCCACCCATAGCCCCTGGAGCGGTGCTACCACCGGGGCTGTCAGTACCGCTATCCTGCAATCCTCGAGCGCGACTACGGTCGCCGCGGTCGGCTTCGTCGGCGCCGGGTTACTCAGCTTTTCGCAATCACTCGGGATTATCATCGGCGCCAATATCGGTACCACGATCACCGGCTGGATGGTCGCGTTACTCGGATTCAAGCTGCAACTGGGAAGCCTGTTGCTGCCGCTTATTTTTGTCGGTGTGATGATGCGCATTTTTGCGTCCCGCAGAATCGCGCAAATTGGCTTCTCGCTGGCCGGATTTGGTTTGATATTCATCGGCATCGACCTGCTGCAACAGGCGGCGACGCAGTACACGGATTTCGTCAACCTGGACCTGATGCCGGCGGACAACCTGGCGGGTCGCCTAAAGCTGTTACTGCTAGGCATTATCATTACAATTCTTACCCAGTC
>CALZHS010000004.1 GCA_945787265.1 uncultured Gammaproteobacteria bacterium
GTTAAAGCTGCAGCGCTTGCCCGAAGTCGAAATCGCTCTCAAATCCGGCGCGCTGGCGACTCGCTCTGTTCAAAAACCGCTCGGTGTGGTCCTGATCCTGGTGGCCGCGGGTTACGTCGGCTTACCGCTGTTGTCGATGTTAGTCGATGCGCTGAAAGGACCGGTTGTACAGGTTATCACCAGTCAGTATCTATGGCAGGCAATTGGCAAGACGCTGCTGATCGGTTTATCGACGGCGTTACTGTCGGTTGGTGCAGGCTGGTTTCTATTACAGTATAGCGCGAGCCTCGCCCATGCGGGTCGAACGGGCCGGGCGAAGTTGGTCGATCTTGCCGGCTCGATCGTTTACGTGGTGCCGCCGCTCGTCATCGGTACCGGGATCTTCGTGCTGTTATCATCACGGGTTGATGTTTTCAACTGGGTCTACCCGATTGTGATCATGATCAACGCACTGATGGGTCTGCCGTTCGTCATTCGCAGTATGGGTGCGACAATGCGACAAAATTATGCCCGTTACGATTACCTGTGCCAGAGCCTGGGTTTGCAAGGCTGGTACCGGTTTCGTTATCTCGAATGGCCGCTGAGCCGCCGCTCGCTGGGATTGGCGGCTGCCCTGGTCGCGGCCGTTTTCTGGCTGCTGGAAAGGATTGTTGGCGGTAGACCCGATGCTTGATATCAGGCAGCTGGCGTTTCGTTACGAGGGTCAACATTCATCGGCAATGCGCTTCGATCTGAAGGTCGAGCCGGGCGAAGTGTTAAGCCTGATTGGCCCGAGTGGCTCCGGCAAATCGACTCTACTGGCGCTGCTAGCGGGATTCCTGGCACCGAGTTCGGGACAGATTCTGCTCGATGGTGAGAGCATTGAAAAGCTGCCCGTCGCATCGCGCCCGGTTTCCATCGTATTTCAACAGCACAACCTGTTTCCGCACCTCGATGTGTTTACCAACGTCGCACTGGGTATCAACACCTCTTTACGTTTGACGCCGCAACAGGTCGACGAAGCAAACGCGGCCCTCGAGCGACTCGGGCTGGACGGATTGCAGGCGCGCAAACCCGGTGAACTATCGGGTGGGCAGCGGCAGCGTGTTGCGCTGGCGCGGGCCCTGGTGCGCAGGCGTAAAATTTTACTGCTCGATGAAGCGTTCGCGGCGCTCGGGCCGGCGCTGCGGGCTGAATTGATAGGGCTGGTCAAAAACCTGGTTGACGAATGTAAAATGGTGGCCATGCTGGTCAGTCACCAACCCCGCGACGCGCTGATTGCATCGGCGCGGACCGCTTTTATCTGCAATGGTAAAGTCGCTGCTGTAGAGCCGACCCTGACCTTGCTCGAACAATCCGAGCTGCCGGAAGTACGCGATTACCTGGGAACATTGTGAACCAGGCCGAAATTGAAAAAGCCTTCTCGCGCCTGCCGCCGCTGATGGATTTCGTGCCCGGTGATTTCGAGATAACGCCGCTGGCAGGTTTGACCAATTACAATTTTCGGCTTCAAAACAGGGTGCACGACTGGGTATTGCGAATTCCGAAACCCGACACCAGTCGCTTTATCGACCGCGACGCCGAGGCCCACAATCAGTCGCTGGCATTTGATCTTGGAATTGCGCCACAGACAAGCTGGCGAGACAGTGCCGGCACTACCCTGACGCCGACGCTTGGCTCGAGTCGCGCACTGAGCGCTGTTGATTTTGGCAACGATAAACTGTTGTCAGCAATTCTTGCGCCGATACAGCAACTGCATCGCAGCCAGCTTCGATTTCGCGGTACGGCAGATCTGAACGATCTGTTGCGCCGTTATTTTGAGCTATCGAGTCGAGCGGATCAGCAGCGCCTGGGGCCGCGAATGCAGCAGGCCGAGCGTGTATTATCGCTACTCGAGACCCGGGACAACCCCTATGTTGCCTCGCATAATGACCTGATGCTGGATAACCTGTTGCTGGACAATGAGCGGATATGGTTAATCGACTGGGAGTTCTCGGCAATGGCTTCACCTTACTGGGACCTGGCGACACTTTGCAATGCAGCAAACCTCGACTTCAAACAAAGCCAGCGATTGTTGCGCCTCTATTGTGCGGGTGCGCAGCCGATGGATGAGTCGGTGCTATTTGATTATCGAGGATTACTGAGTTTGCTCAGCGATTGCTGGATGGCCGCATTTGCCGATTGAGTAGAATCGCAATCGTTACTCATTCAGCAAGCCTGTACCTTGCCGCGGTGTTAATCTGGGGCTCCACCTGGTTTGCGATAACATTTCAGCTCGGAACGGTTGCTGCTGAAATCTCACTGGTTTATCGCTTTGGCCTGGCAGCGATAATCCTGCTGTTATTCTGCCTGTTCACGCGGCGCAAGTTGCGCTTCTCGGTGAGTGAGCATGGATTCATTGCACTACAGGGATTGTTTCTTTTCTCGAGTAATTACCTCGTATTTTACTGGGCAACCGGGCTGCTGACCTCCGGCATTGTTGCGCTGCTGTTTTCCTCGGTGATTTTGATGAACATCGTAAACGGCGCCATTTTCATGGGCAGCCCGATCCGACCACGCGTCATGCTGGGTGCCTGCATTGGTATTGGCGGGATCACAGCTATTTTCTGGTCGGAAGTCAGCGCGGTCGAGAATAATGCCGACACCTGGCGCGGATTGTGGATGTGCCTGATCGCGACTTTCTTTGCCTCGGTTGGCAATATAATTTCAGCGCGTAATCAGAAATCCGGCATCCCGGTAGTGCAGGCAAATGCCTGGGGCATGGCTTACGGGACGATGATCATGATTGTTTTTGCGCTATTCAGTGAAGCTTCGTTTAACTATGACCCCACTTTAAGTTACAGTCTCTCGTTGATTTACCTTGCTGTGTTCGGATCGATCCTGGCGTTCGGGTCATACCTCACGCTGATCGGACGAATCGGGGCCGACAGGGCGGCCTATGCCGCGGTTTTATTCCCGGTAATCGCACTGGGCCTGTCAACGCTGTTTGAAAATTACACATGGACTTTGCAGGCGCTGTTGGGTTTCGCGATGGTGCTGCTGGGCAACTATATTGTGCTCTCCCGGCACAGTTAAATCCGTGACAGCGGGTCCCCGAGCAGATTGGAAACGTTTGGCACCTGTTCCAGTGCCCACTTTAACTGATCACGCGAGGCCGAGCTGAGCTGGCCCGGCGCAACCCGGTTCGACAGTGGTATTCCCGCTTCGAGGTCAAGCAATTGTTGCTCCAGTATGGTATGGAAAATAATCCGGTGTGCCTCGATAAGGTTATCCAGCGTGGTCTCCATTTTATCGATTTCTGCGCTGATAGCGGCAAACCTTGCCGGCGTTGAGCGTGTGCGCAGACGGTGTTTGATCGCCAGTACGCGCGCCGTCGAAAACAACGGCATGATCCCCCCCATTTTCAAATCCATGCGGCCGTTGTCGAGCTTGAAGCGACCAAACAGGCCCAGCGGTGGCGAATTCTTGCAGGCATTGATCGACATCAGTTTGATAAACAGCTTCGACTCGCTACCCAGTTTGAAGGCATAGTCGAGGGTCGCGTCGGCAAGCCCGGTATCGCCATGCACGCCCACCGCGTCAAAAAAAATATCACACTTCAGGATATCCTCGGGATTCTGGCGCCGAAGCCAGGTTTGCAGCATTTCCTGCCAGCCCGAGAGCGATAGCCGCCAGTCCGGATTGCTGGCCATGACTTTTCCTTTGCAGTAGGGCACGCCCGCAGCATCGAGCATATCGGATACCTTGTGACCAAGCTCGGCAAACCACTGATCCTCGGGCCCGCCGGGCTCGCCCTCGGCGAATACGATGGCATTGTCCTGGTCCATCGCCAACAGGCTTTCTCCACGACCACCGGACCCGAGCACCAGCATGGCATAAGGGCAGGGTGGTGGGGTCGACATTTCTCGCTCGGCCAGGATGCAGGCCTGACGCGTCAGTGCACAAAGCTCGCGTGATATCACCGCGGCCACGTCCCGAACGTCGACTTCTTCTGCGACCAGGCTCTTGGCGACCAGTACGATCTTGCCCCATACGGCGGACATTTGCCCGGCGCTTTCTGCCGCGTCGATGTCATCACCCAGCAGCACCGCGTCGTCGGCGCGCTGGCGTAACAGGTCTCTTGCCGACAGCGCGCCGATAATTTCGCCATGGCTATCGTGCACCCCAAGGTGGCGCACGTGCATGCGTTTCATGCGTGCGATGGCGCGGTAAACGAAAGCATCGGCGGACAGGCTTGCCAGTGGATAAACCGCAACATCACTGACCGGGCGCTCGAAAGCGGCATCGTCAAGTTCACGAAATTTTCGCAGCAGGTCCCGTTCGGTCACGATGCCCAGCTTGCCGCCAGCTTGTGCGGGATGCACGTAGACGGAACTTACCTCCCGGTCGATCAGGATTGCCAGCGCTTCGCGCAGGCTGATGTCGCGGTCAACGATCAGCGGCGGACTGTTCATCAGGTCGCGCAGCCGATGCCGGTAGGGAAAGCTATCGATACGGGCCAACGTGGTGCGAGTGCCTTTCGCCTGCTGGATATCGAGCCAGCCAATCTGGGCCTCGCGGGTGCTGGCCTCGCTAAAGCGTTCACAGGCTCTTTCGAGTTCAGCCAGCGTGCGAATCCCACGTGCGCGCAGTCTTGGGATCAGCGCAACAAAAATGTCGGCGGTTGCAATCGCGTCACCCAGCGCGCTGTGGCGGTTCCTGGTCTCTACTCCAATCCAGCCGGCTATGGTGTCGAGAGAAAAATCGGGCAGGTTGGGAGACAGCAGATTGACCAGGAAGCGCACGTCCAGGCAGCGCGGTACAGACCATTCGAGCCCGGCGATCTCGGATTCACGCTTCAGCATTGCCAGGTCAAAGCCGGTCGCATATCCAACCAGGACTGAATCCTGGCGCCATTCGTCGAATGCCCTGGCCACCTCGCTAAAGTCGCTGGCTTCAGAGACATCGGCATCGCTGATGCCGTGAATGGCCTGGCTTTCGGGCGGTATCGGCACCCCGGGATTGATCAATTGCTGGAAATTCTGAGTCTCGTCGACCTCGCCGTGCACGATGCGCACCGCACCGAGCTGGATCATGCGTGCGCTGCTGGTATCGAGTCCGGTGGTCTCGCTATCGAAGGCAAGTGCATCCAGAGACAGCAGTGGAATCGAGGCAGGATTATGCTGTTTCGCCATCTGTCAGCGGCCACCGGAAACATCGATGAAGCTGCCCGAGGTATAGCTCGAAGCATCCGATAGCAGCCACAGAATCGCTTCTGCCACCTCGGAAGTATAACCGCCTCGCTGCATCGGCACGCCCGACTTGAGGCGATCGACACGACCCGCTTCTCCGCCGTCGGCGTGAATATCGGTATAAATCAGGCCCGGTTTGACCGCGTTGACGCGGATGCCCTGGTCGCCCACCTCCTTCGCAAGTCCGATCGTCATCGCATCGATCGCACCTTTGGCGGCGGCATAGTCGATATATTCGTGCGGCGCACCCAGGTCAGCGGCGCGTGATGACAGGTTAACGATTGATCCGCCCTTGCCGCCCGAGCGGGTCGACATGCGCCTGATGGCTTCGCGTGCGCACAGGAAACTGCCGACGACGTTGGTTTCGAGAATGCGCCGCCAGCGATCGGGTGACATATCGACAAGATCGCTTTGCGGCTCGAGGATGCCGGCATTATTGACCAGTCCGTCCAGGCGCCCCAGGTCGCGATCGATGGCACGGAACATGGCCTCTACTTCGGACTCGACGCCGACATCCGCCTGGTAGATGATCGCCTGGTGTCCTCCTTCAGTCAGTGTCTCGAGCAGTTCGCTAGCCGCTTGCTCATTATGCAGATAGTTAAGGCACAGCGAGTAGCCTTGCGCCGCCGCCAGGCGTGCTGTTTCTGCGCCGATGCCGCGACCCGCGCCGGTGATGAGTAATACTTTCGACATGGCGTTTGCTCTTTAGTCCGGCAAAAACCAGGTTTTTACCGGGTTACTGGTATATTAGTTCAAGGGTTTCGGGTTCGTGTGCGCGATCACGTATCGCGTGCAGGCCCAGCAAGCCCTTGGTATCTTGCCGAATCTCGATATATTTCTGGCCGCTGACAACCTTCAGGTTTCCAGCCCGCGTCAGCGCATCGGCATGCTGATTGTAAACGATAATCGCTTCGGGATTGGCATCGAGACTGGTCTGCAGCTGATCCTGGTCAAGACAGGTTTCGCAATCGTCAGCACCTGGCAGTAACAAAGCAACCAGGGGTTCATCTCCCAGGTGTACGGCGCGCGTGATGATGTTATAACTGCAGCTGCGCTCGATCGTAAGCATCGCGTCTTATTTTAATTTTTCACGCAGCAACGCGTTAACCTGTGCCGGATTAGCCTTGCCCTGCGACTGTTGCATGACCTGGCCCACGAAAAAGCCGAGGACTTTTTCCTTGCCCGCGCGGAACTGCTCAACCTGTTCCGGGTTTGCGGCGATGACCTCGTCGATCAGGCTTTCGATGGCACCGCTGTCGGTAATCTGTTTCAGGCCGCGCGCTTCGATAATTTCATCGGTGCCACCTTCTCCCTGCCACATCGCTTCGAATACTTCCTTGGCAATCTTGCCTGAAATCGTCTGGTCGGCGATACGAGCCACCAGCTGGGCGAGCATTACCGGTGTAATCGGTGCAGCCGATATGTCGAGGCCAGTCTTGTTCAGGGCGCCCGCGAGGTCGCCCAGGATCCAGTTGACAAGCGGCCCGGACAGTTCGGGAGATTCAGCGATCGCGGCTTCAAAATAGAGCGCGGTATCGCGATTAGCAGTCAACAGCTCGGCATTGTAATCGGACAGCTTTAGATCATCGATATAGCGTTGTTTTTTCTGTTCGGGTAACTCGGGTAGCTGGCCACGGATACGTGCAATGTCCTCATCGCTGATGGTAACCGGCAGTAAGTCCGGATCAGGAAAGTAGCGGTAATCGTTGGCCTCTTCCTTGCTGCGCATCGAGCGGGTTTCATCACGCTCGGCGTCGTAAAGCCGGGTTTCCTGCACCACCTGTCCGCCGTCCTCGATCAAATCAATCTGGCGTTCAATTTCATAATTGATCGCGCGCTCGAGAAATCGAAACGAGTTAATATTTTTAAGTTCGGCGCGGGTACCGAGTTCCCGCTCACCCTTGCGTCGGACGGAAACGTTGGCATCGCAACGAAACGAACCTTCCTGCATGTTGCCATCGCAAATCTCGAGGTAACGCACCAGCGAATGGATTTTACGCGCGTAGGCAACCGCTTCTTTCGCCGACCGCATATCCGGCTCGGATACGATTTCGAGCAAGGGCGTACCGGCACGATTCAGATCGATGCCGGTTTGATCTGGAAACTGGTCGTGAATCGACTTGCCGGCATCTTCCTCGAGATGGGCCCGGGTAATCCCGATTTCCTTGTGCTCGCCCTCGGCCGGACTGATGGCGATATGCCCCTTGCCAACAATCGGCAGTTCGAATTGCGAGATCTGGTAGCCCTTGGGCAGATCGGGGTAAAAATAATTCTTGCGCGCAAAAACCGAGTGGCAATCGATCTCGGCGTCAATCGCAACCCCGAAGCGAATCGCCATGTTGACAGCCTCGCGATTGAGCACCGGCAATACCCCCGGCATACCTAGATCGACCGCGCAGGCCTGCGTGTTGGGGTCGGCGCCAAACGCGGTCGAGGCACCGGAAAAAATCTTGCTCACGGTTGCGAGTTGCGCATGAATCTCCAGCCCGATGACGCTTTCCCAGTCGCTCATGACGGTATATCCGGGGTTTGTAAATGCCAGTCGGTGACCTGCTGATAACTATGCGCAACCGCCAGTAAACCGGCTTCATCGAAGTAGTTGCCGATCAACTGCATACCGACCGGCAATCCATCGACAAAGCCGACCGGTAGCGACATGCCCGGCAGGCCGGCGAGGTTCAGCGAAATCGTGTAAATATCCTGCAGGTACATGCTGACGGGATCATCAGTCTTGGCGCCGATTCGGAATGCGACCCCGGGCGTGGTGGGGCCCAGGATCAGATCGACTTTCTCGAATGCGCTTTGAAAATCATCCTTGATCATACGTCGAAGCTGCTGTGCCTTGAGATAGTAGGCGTCGTAATAGCCGGCCGAGAGGGCGTAGGTGCCGATCAGGATGCGGCGTTTAACCTCGGCGCCAAAACCTTCGCCGCGTGAACGCTTGTACAGGTCCTCGAGGTCAACCGGGTTTTCGCAACGGTAGCCAAACCGCACGCCGTCGAAACGCGACAGGTTAGAAGAACATTCGGCCATCGCAATCACGTAGTAGGTCGGGATCGACAGGCCGGTATTCGGCAGCGAGATTTCCTTTATATCGGCGCCAAGCTTGCGCAGCTCGGCAATCGCGGTATCGATCACAGCAGCCAGGTGACTGTCGAGACCCTCGGCGAAAAATTCTGCAGGTAATCCAATTTTCACGCCTTCGATTCCCTGTGCAAGCCGGGCGCTGAAATCGGGCACGGCCTCCTCGGAGCAGGTTGAATCGCGATGATCGAAACCGGCCATGGTTTGTAGCAACAGCGCACAGTCCTCGGCGCTGCGCGCGAAGGGGCCACCCTGGTCGAGGCTCGAACCGTAGGCAATCATGCCGTATCGCGACACCCGGCCGTAGGTCGGCTTGATACCGGTGATGCCGCAGAAAGCGGCAGGTTGTCGAATCGAACCACCGGTATCGGTGCCCGTTGCGGCAGGGGCAAGACCTGCCGCGACCGCGGCGGCTGAACCACCCGATGACCCGCCCGGTACCTGCTGGATGTTCCACGGATTGGCGACGGGGCCATAAAAGGAGTTCTCGTTGGAGGATCCCATCGCGAATTCATCCATGTTGGTCTTGCCCAGCATCACCGCGCCATCGCGCTTGAAGTGCTCGATCACGGTTGCATCATAGGGTGCAACAAAATTATCCAGGATACGTGAGCCGCAGGAAGTTCTGACCCCGTCGGTACAGAAAAGATCCTTGTGCGCAATCGGCACGCCGTTAAGCGGACCCGCGTTGCCGGCGGATCGGATCGCGTCGGCCTGCCGCGCCTGTTCAAGTGCCAGCTCTTCGGTCACGCTGATAAAGCAATTGAGCACCGGGTTGTGCTGCTGAATGCGCGCCAGGTAGTCCTGGGTGATTTCGACGCTCGAAAATTCACCCCGGGCCAGGCCCTGGCAAATCCCGGTGACGCTGTCCGCCATTATTCGATCACCTTCGGTACCCGGTAAAATCCGCCGGCGACATCCGGCGCGATTTGCTGGAACTTGTCACGCTGGTTGGTTTCGGTGACTTCATCATTACGCAGGCGTTGGCTCGCATCGAGCGGATTTGACAGTGGTGCGACCGCGCTGCTATCGACGGCATTCATCTGGTCGACCAGCGACAGGATACTGGTTAAATCGTCTACGTAATCGTCAATCGCATCTTCATCAATATGCAGTCGAGCCAGGTGCGCAATGTTGCGAACGTCGTCAGATTTCAGGGTCATTTCAGGAAAATTCCACGGGGCCTGAGAAAAGCCCGCAAACTTATCACAATTTCACCGCTTGTATAAGCAAAAGACTGATTTTTAAGGTATTTCACCTTGTGAAAATGACATACCGTTGCTAGAGTATGTTAGATCTGCGAGAAATCTACGCAGGGCCGGGGAATTTCGTGCAGACGCACTTCGAATATTATACAACGGGTTAAAATCACAGCATGTTTGGAGCTATCCGAGGCTTGTTATCCAACGATTTGTCTATCGATCTGGGAACGGCTAATACGCTTATCTATTCTCGTGGTCAGGGAATCGTCCTCAACGAACCGTCGGTAGTGGCAATACGCCAGGATCGCGGACCCGGTGGCCCGAAGTCAATCGAGGCAGTCGGTACCGATGCCAAGAAGATGCTGGGTCGAACCCCGGAGAACATCACCGCAAAACGTCCAATGAAAGACGGTGTCATCGCCGACTTCACCTATACCGAAAAAATGCTGCAGCACTTTATTCGCAAGGTACACGAAAACCAGTTCATGCGGCCCAGTCCACGCGTTTTAATCTGTGTTCCCTGCGGGGCAACCCAGGTTGAACGTCGTGCGATCCGCGAATCGGCGCTCGGCGCCGGTGCGCGCAAGGTCTACCTGATCGAAGAGCCGATGGCGGCCGCTATCGGTGCCGGCATGCCGGTGGACGAAGCCCAGGGATCCATGGTGCTCGACATCGGTGGTGGAACCTCGGAGGTTGCCGTCATGTCACTGAACGGAATCGTCTACTCTGCCTCGGTGCGTATCGGTGGCGATCGATTTGACGACGCCATTATCAACTATGTGCGCCGCAACTACGGCATTCTGATCGGCGAGGCAACCGCGGAGAGAATAAAGGTAGAAATAGCGGCGGCTTATCCGGGCAAGGATCTACTCGAAATGGAGGTCAAGGGTCGCAACCTTTCCGAGGGCGTGCCGCGCAGTTTCACGCTCAACAGCAACGAGATTCTGGAAGCGCTGCAGGATCCGCTTTACGGCATTATTTCCGCGGTAAAGAATGCTCTCGAACAGACGCCCCCGGAACTTGGCTCTGATATCGCTGAACGTGGCATTGTGCTCACCGGTGGTGGCGCGTTGTTGCGTGACCTCGATCGTCTGATCATGGAGGAAACCGGACTGCCCGTTATTATCGCCGAAGACCCCCTGACCTGTGTTGCCCGTGGGGGCGGTCGGGTGCTCGAAATGATCGATGAACATGGGCTGGACTTCCTGGCGGTAGAGTAAAAGCCCACCGGCCACTGCCTAAATGAAGACAATAATCGAGGTTCGTGGCGCTACATTACAGGCGCTGTTTCTGATTGTTTTGTGTACCGTGATGATGGTTGTCGATCATCGCTTTCAACATCTTGAGATAGTTCGCGCCAACATTTCACTGGCGCTTTCTCCGGTCAGGTACATGGTCAGCTTGCCGGCAACCGGCGGCGACTGGTTGAGCGACTGGCTCACTTCACATACCGAGTTACTGAAAGAAAACGAGGCGCTCAGGGCTGAGGGCCGTATTCTCAACGCGCGGCTGCAGAAACTTGAAATCCTGGCTGAAGAAAATGCGCGCTTACGCAGCCTGCTGGGGTCATCACGCAAGATCGCCGATGATGTTATCGTCGCCGAGCTTTTATCAGTAGACCAGAATCCATACAGTCAGCTCATCGAAATCAATAAGGGCAGCAGCGATGGTGTCGAGATAGGCCACGCGGTAATCGATGACTTCGGTATCATGGGCCAGGTCATACATGTCAATCCGCAATCGGCAACCATTATCCTGATTTCGGATCCGGAGCATGCGATCCCGGTACAGTTTATCCGCAGCGGTACTCGTTCGGTTGCGTTTGGCAGGGGCTCTACGCGCCAGCTCGAACTGCGCTACCTGCCGGCGACCGCGGATATCATGATCGATGACGAACTGGTCACCTCGGGACTGGGCGGACGGTTTCCACCCGATTACCCGGTAGCCAGGGTCACCGCAATCAGTGAAGACAAGGTGCGCGGCTTCGTTTCAGTGTTGGCCGAACCGAAAGCACGGCTTGACTCCAGCCGCGAAGTGCTCGTTATCAAGCCCAGACAGTAGCATGTCGCAGCTGAAATATCTGGTCATTTACTTGAGTCTGCTGGTAGCGCTGGTGCTGATGATCCTGCCGCTACCGGACTGGGCGCAGATCTATCGACCGAACTGGATAGCGCTGACGCTGATTTACTGGAGCATGGCCCTGCCCAAGCGGGTCGGCCTGTGGTATGCGTTTTTTACCGGCATCATTCTTGATACCTCCCTTGGAACCCTGCTGGGCCAACACACCCTGCCGCTGATTATTGTTATTTACATCAACCTCAATTTTTACCAGCGTATCCGCGTTCTGGCACTGGCCCAGCAAGCGATTTACGTTTTCGTATTACTGTTAATTGACCAGGTGGTCGTTGCCTGGGTCGAAGGTATTCTGGGCCGCCCGACCCCGCTGCTGACTTTCCTGGGGGCGCCGTTTATCGGCATGCTGATCTGGCCCTGGGTATTCGTGGTGTTACGCGACATCCGCCGCAAAGCCTTGATGAGATAACCCATTTTGACTCGACAGCATGATTACGAATACATCGATAGCGATACCGGGCTGGCCAGGTTTTGTGCCGGCCTGGGTGAAGCTGGCTATTGCGCGATCGATACCGAGTTCATCCGTGAAAGCACTTACTACCCCGAACTGGCGCTGATCCAGATCGCAAGCGCTAATCGATTAGCCTGTATTGATCCGCTCGCCATTAACGACTTTGCACCGCTGTCCGAGTTGCTGGTCAAACAGGACCTGTTAAAGGTATTTCATTCGTCATCACAAGATCTCGAAATCCTGTGCCAGAAATTCGGGGCGGTGCCGTCACCGGTATTTGATACCCAGTTAGCCGCCGCGGTGCTTGGTTACAATCACCAGATTTCCTATGCTGAGCTGGTGCAGCAGCTTACCGGGACGACGCTCGATAAAAAACATACGCGCGCCAACTGGCTGCGCAGACCGTTGAGCCAGGATGAACTCGATTACGCGATGGACGATGTGCGCTACCTGTTGGCGGTTTACGAGCAACTGAACCAGAAGCTCGAATCAACCGGGCGTAGCAGCTGGATCGAAAAGGATCTGCGTGCCATGAGCGATCCGGAAAACTATCAGGTCGACAAGGCGCAGTTATGGCGTCGGCTCAAAGGGGTGTTCAAGCTCAAAGGTGAGAAGCTACAAATCGCGAGTGATTTGTGTCGATGGCGCGAGGAACTGGCGCAGCGACAGAACCGACCCCGGCGCTGGATTGTCAAGGATGATGCGCTGATCGAAATCGCGCGCCAGAAACCACGTGACCTCGAAGCTCTCCTGCAAATTCCCGAGTTGAGTGACAAAACCGCCAGGCGCTATGGCAACGAGCTGTTACAGATTATCGCGCATGCCGCACAGGTCGACCCGGCTCAGTGGCCACAGCATGACATGGCCAAAAGGCTGAGCAAGCCACAACTGGCGCTGGGCGACTGCCTGATGTCTTTATGCAGAATGATCGCCGATCAGAACCAGATTGCGCTCGCGACACTGGCAACCCGCAAGGATATCGACAACCTGATTCTGAACTATAAAAGCAGTCGCCTGACCCAGGGCTGGCGTTTTACGATGGCGGGTGAGCAGTTGCTCGAATTTATGCATGGCCAGTCCACCATCAGCGTGGATAACGAAACGCTTAAGCTCGATCCCAAATAATCCTGCCGCTGCTCCAATCCGAGATAGTGAAATATTCGAGGCATGGCCGACGAGGACTTTTTGCAGGATGCCGCGCAACAGGGATGTTGTGATACGGCACTCCGGGCGCGAGCCTGTATGGATCTATCGGTCCGACGCGTCGCGGCGGCGTTCCCGCAAAGATGCCCCGCTACCCGTACCGCGACCAGGAATTCGTGGAGCTGGTTCTCGAATGGATTACTGAACGAGGATGCTGGAGAACAGGATTTCGCCGACCGCTTCGCTGCCGGAAAGGTCAGCGATCAGGGCCTGCACCTGCGACGTCGCCTGCAGGCGGATTTCCTCGCGCCGCGTGGGTGATTTGATATCGCCCGCCTTTTGTTCACTGAGCAGCATGATCAGGCTATGGCGGATCGCCGGTACATGTGTTTTGATGGTCTCTTCCGCATCCGAATCACTGACCAGAACATCGGCGCTGAGCTGCAGAAAAGTGAGTCGCCTGGAGCCGCTCAGGTTAAGTACCATCGGATCACCCAATGAAACATAAGCCGAGCTTGGCCTGGCTTCTGCCTCTTCCTCTGCTGCCTTTGCCTGGGCGAACACCATCAACATTATCATCGCGCTTAAAATTAGCTTTTGCATGGTTATTCCTTACCTCTCATGTAATATAGTTTGCTTATCAATTTGTCGCTTTAAATGCCCCGGTCATGACTCCAGAACATATTCAACAGTTAATCGCCTCACAGATGCCAGATGCAGCCGTTGAAGTTAGCGGTGGCGAAGGCAAGTTTGTTGCCAACGTCATCAGCGATGCATTCGCAGGCCTGACTCCGCTCAAACGCCATCAGCTGGTTTATGCCTGCGTTAACGATGAGATCGTGTCCGGTGAATTGCATGCATTAACCATTGTTGCGAAGACGATTGCCGAGGCTGGTTAATCGGCAATAAACTGGCAATCACGCCCTGAATTCTTGGCCTTGTACAAGGCCTTATCGGCGCGCTCGTATATCGACTCGACATCATCACCGTCGCGGGTTTCGGTGATTCCAGCCGACAATGTCAGGGTTACCGGCTCGCCCTTGAAATGAAAACTGCTGGCAGCGATGCCGGCGCGCATTTTTTCTACCAGCTTGCTGGCATTGTCTTGCGCAGTGCTGGTCAGCAACAGCACGAATTCCTCGCCGCCGATACGGAATACATAATCTGACTGGCGTACATAAGTCGTCATCAGCTGCGCAACAAGTTTCAATGCCTTGTCGCCAGCGTTGTGCCCATAGGTATCATTGATCCGCTTGAAGTGATCGATGTCGAGAATGACGTAGCTGAAAAGTGTTTCGTAGCGGCTCCAGCGGGCGAGTTCCTGTTGAATACGTTCATCGTAAGCCATGCGGCTGTAAACCCCGGTGAGCGCATCGTAAAGTAGTTTGGTCCGGTTCTCCTGTAGCATGACCTGTAATTCCTGGGTCTCCTGCTCCATCTGCGAGAGCTGCTCGGTAAGCTTCAGGTTACGCTCCGCGGTCGCTTCGTGGCGCTCGTCAAAGCGCTCCGCAAAATCATCGACGCCACCGCCAATATCGTCAATGTTCTTTGAAATCTCGGACTTCAACTCCTGCAGATCATTGCTGGACTGGGAGTTTTTTTGAATCAGCTCGATGCCTTCCTGCACAAAACTTTGTAACGACTTGGCATCCTCGTAGTTGGACTCCTGGTCCTTCTGGTCTTCATTGATGGCCTGGGTTACGTCACCCAGTTGTTCGGTAACCTTGACGACAAAGTTTTCAAGCTCGCGTTTTTCCTGCTCGAGATTTTTAAGTGAACTCGAAATCGAGTTGACGATGTCGTTTAGGGTATCGGTCCATTGCTCATCTTCAACGCCTTCGTGAACGCGGGTCTGGATCTCCCGGGTGGCGCTGTCTGCGCCCTGGATAAGCGCGAGTTTTTCGAGCAGGGTGGTCATCATCTGATCGGATTGAGCGCCGTTGGAATTCGAGCTGATTTGCGAGTTGATCAGGCTGGCCAGGGCATTCAGATCCTGCTCCCTTACTTCACCGCTATCACCCGTCAACGCGCGTGCCTTTTCTAAAGTAGATTCGTCAAGGTCGAGTAACTGCAGTAACGGCAGGATAGAACTGGAAGCTGTACCCCTGGTGTTATTACCGCCAAAATTCTCGTTGATGAGAGCGGAAAGCTTCTGAATGTAGGCGCTTACCGAATCACGATCGTGCCCGTTGGCGACCGAAATCAGCAACTCCGAGCAGATTTCCTTCAACTGGCCGCGCTGGGTTGCGTTGAAGTGAATGTTCTGCAGCAGCTCAAGCATTAGCATGACGGGATCAGAACGACGCGATTTACCGTCTTTTTTGGGGCTATCGAGCGATGCGACGATTTCGGCAAGCTTTGGCAGTGCCGCGGCAAGTTTTTCGTCATGCTTATCCCGCGACAGTTCCTGTATGCTGCGTAACTGCTGGTCGAGCCCGCTATCGAGCCCGCGGCCGGCAATACTCAGGCGGCTGATTGCGGTACGCAGCAGCGCCTCGCACTGCACCCACTGCTGCTCGCGCGTCTCAAGATCCTTGAGGACGTCTTGATATCTCGACTTCCAGTCGGTATTTTGATCGACTTTGTGCAGCATCTTCTCAGTATCCCTGCCCCTTAAACCTAACGGGCCCGCGGTGAAGGCAGATATTTACCCTGTTATTGTGGCTCTCTGTTTATCGGCTATGAGTGAGAATTTATAAGTAAAATATGAAGAATTTATTGTTTATCTGCACACTGGAAAACTTGTCCGACCCGGGCTCCTACGGATTTTCACTGGATTTTGCCGGAAAAACGGTCGACGGATTCGTGGTACGGCGTGATGGGGAATGCTTTGGATATCGTAACAGCTGCCCGCACACCGGCTCACCGCTGGACTGGGTCGAGCACCAGTTCCTCGATATAGAGGGCAGCCTGATCCAGTGTGCGGTGCACGACGCACGCTTTCTGATCGATACCGGGGAGTGCGTTATGGGGCCCTGTCCGGGGGAAAGCCTGGAGTCCCTGCCGATCAGGGTAAAAGGCGATAAGATCTACCTGCTGGGTGACGCGTAGAGATCGTACTCGTCGGCAGCACTTATCTCGACTCGGCAGAATTCACCTAGTGGCAACGGGCTATCTGTTTCAATGTGAACCACGCCGTCAATCTCGGGCGCATCGGCATAACTGCGCCCGAGGTAACCGCTGTCGTTGCTCGTTTCTACCAGTACGGTCATTTGCTGGCCAATGCGTTGCTGCAATTTTTGCGCACTGATCTCCTGCTGTTTGAGCATGAAGCGGTGATAACGCTCCTGCTTGAGTGACTCGGGCACCGGATTCGCAAATGCGTTCGCGGCTGCGCCCTCGACCGCCGAATAGGTGAAACAGCCGACGCGGTCAAGTGCCGCGACTTCCAGAAACTCGAGTAGCTGCTCGAAGTCAGCATCGGTCTCGCCCGGAAATCCGACGATAAAGGTGCTGCGGATAGCAATTTCGGGACAAATTTTGCGCCATTTCAGAATTCTGTCGAGCATGCGATCACGATTTCCCGGCCTTTTCATAGACTTCAGGATACCTGGGCTTGCGTGCTGCATCGGGATATCCAGGTAAGGCAGAATAGCGCCGTCAGCCATCAGCGGAATCACGTCATCGACGTGCGGGTACGGGTAAAC
>CALZHS010000005.1 GCA_945787265.1 uncultured Gammaproteobacteria bacterium
ATGAAAGCGATCGTTTGCGGCAAGGCTTCGATCTGGAATCCTATCTCGTAATCAATCACTTCTTCCGCGTCCAGGAAACTCGTGATCCCCGGCGCGAAATGGCCTCGCAGGTAGACCGCCATCGGCATGGTGCCGGGTATCGTATAGCGAATTTCGCCACCGATTCCGAGGGCTAAAACATCCTGATCGATATCATCCAGTATCCCCAGGTATGTCTTGACACCAACACCGAAAGTGAGGGGATTTTCTTCAGACGCCTGGCGCATCTGCATCAGGCTTGCATGCGCAACAAAGTCGCTATCCTCGTTATAAAACAATCCGAGCGCGAGGTCGGAACCACCCCAACCGATCGTGCTGGAGTCCGAGCGGAAGGTGAACTGTGCGGTTTCTGAACTGAGTGCAGCTTCGAAATCACTGGCGCTCGCGCTGGAAAGGCAGGCAATACCAAGCAAGCAGAGGCAGGTAAAACGATTCAATTTCATGATTAGGCCGTGGCTGAAAAAATCGCGTCATGATAACACACGGATTCACGCCAATGCGCGCTGAAAATACAATAATTGAACTGGTTTACTTTACCGCTACCAGGGTGACAAAAATTAACGCTCGATCTGGTTGAATAGCGGGGTGACAGGAGCTCTTTCGACAACAGCCGGCGTATCCAGCCAGCGAAAAATCGGCGCCCACTGCTCCTTGTCGATGGCGTTGCGCGAGCTCCGGATTTCCTGTACACCGAGTCCCTCTTCGATTGCCTTCGCGTAAAGCTGCGTGTCTCGAAGACTCGAAATAAAAGGAATGTTAAGACTGAACAGGAAACGCTCGAGGGAATGATACATCAGGGTGTTTTTACGCACGCGGTTGGCAACCACGGCAAGTCGGATCATTTTTTTACGCACCCGGCCGGTGGTCAGCAGGGCCTTGATAAAGTGAGCGGTAGCATGAATGTCAATCGGCGACGGTAACACTGGAATCAACACCGAGTCGTTTTGCTGAAACAGGGACACGATTTCGGTGATATCAGATCCCGCCGGCGAGTCGATAATCGCGACGTCCGTTTCCGGGGGAACCCGCAATTGCCAGGAGCGTGTCAGGCGGTGGTCAGCGTTCCTGGACGCATCGACCCCGGTGATCAGGGCCGAGGAATCCGTGCGCCGCTTGATCCATGCCAGCGATGAAGCCTGGGGATCGTGATCAAACAGGCGCACGATTTTTCCCTGGCGCGCATAGTGCGACGCGACATTGGTAGCAAGCGTGGTCTTCCCACATCCCCCTTTTGCATTGGTTACGAGTATTCTTTGCGGGCTCATGCATTAAAGTCTAAGCCGGTTCCGCCGAATTTTTTGGAATTTCTTGCGAAATTCGCCTGTTTTTATCGATTATTTTCGACTGCTTCGCTGTTTTGGGCGTTTTTTGGCCGAAAACGGGTTACTTCCCGACTTCAATTCAATGCGTACCGGGGTGCCTTTAAGTTTGAGCCGGGTAATAAAAAAGTTCTCCAGGTAGCGCTGATAGGAGTCCGGGAGATGCTGGGTCTGGTTGCCATGAATAACGATAACCGGGGGATTGCGCCCACCCTGGTGGGCATAGCGCAACTTGATGCGTCGCCCGTGGTGTAGCGGCGGATTGTGTTTAAACACGGCCTCTTCAAGCAGATCGGTAAGGTGGCGCGTATTGATATCAATAAACGCCGACGCGTATGCCTGGTCCACTGCTGACATCAGATCACCGACGCCGGTGCCGTGCCTGGCGGAAATATAATGCTGCGCGGCGAACGAGACAAAACCGAGTCTGCGTTGCAGAGCGCTGCGATTTTGTTCGCGTTGATCCGCGCCCAGGCCGTCCCACTTGTTGATCGCAATGACCAGGGCGCGCCCGCTATTGAGCACGTACCCCAGCAGGGTCAAATCCTGGTCTGTCAAACCCTCCTGCGCGTCGATCACGAGTATAACAACCTGGGATTTCTCGATCGCTTCCAGCGCCTTGATGACGCTGAACTTTTCAATTGCCTGGTGTACTTTTCCACGCCGTCGAACCCCGGCGGTATCGATCAGGGTGTAGTGTTTTCAGTGGCGCTCAAATGGCACCGATATGGTGTCGCGTGTCGTGCCAGGCTGGTCGAAGGCAACAACGCGCTCCTCGCCCACAAGGCGATTTATCAGGGTCGATTTACCGACATTGGGACGACCGATGACGGCCACCAGCGGTCCTGCGCCAGTATCTTCGGTTGCCGGCTGCGATGCATAGGCCTGCAGCAGTTTATCAAGCAGAATCCCGGTCCCCTTGCGATGTGCGGCTGATACCAGATGCAGATGTTCGAATCCGAGTGCAAAAAAATCAGCCTGCGCCTGCTCCGGATTGGAGCCGTCAACCTTGTTGACGACAACATGACATGATTTGCCTGACTTGCGAACCAGGTCGGCGATTAATTGATCGCCGCTGGTCAGGCCCTGCTGGGCGTCAACGATAAACAGAATTTCGTCGGCCTCTTCGATCGCGAGCCGCGTTTGCCTGGCCATCAAGTCATCGAGGTCCTGCTTTTCACCACTTAATCCTCCCGTGTCGATGACGATAAAGGTTTTATCGGATCGTTCGCCAACACCGTACTGACGATCACGCGTCAAACCGGGTTCATTCGCGACGATAGCGTCTCGACTGCGGGTAAAGACATTGAAAAGCGTTGACTTGCCGACATTCGGGCGACCAATCAACGCGATGACGGGAATCATTGCTGCAGCGATATCGAGGACAGAATACCGTTACGGTCAAGTGCGAGCACCGACTGCTGCCAGATTAGCGGCTGAACATAATTGCGGTTGCTTGTCGCCTGTATCCTGCTGACCAGCTTTCCATCCGTCGTGTCGAACCAGTGTAAATAGCCATCAAGATCAGCGACCACGACCTTGTCATTTATAATAGCCGGGGCGGTAATCCTTCTGGCGTGCAAAACATCCTGTTTCCAGAAAGCCGAGCCAGTGCGCCGGTCGATTGACCACAAATCGCTATTGTCAGCGGTTAAATAAAGCGCATTGTCATCGATTCCGATTGACTGAAAGCTGGAAAAATCTCGCGACCAGAGGATATCACCATTGGCAGCCACAACCGCCGCGAGGCGACCCTGAAACGAGGCCACATAGATAATACCGTTGCGCATTACGAATCGGCCATCCAGGTCGACCAGGCGCTCGACTTCAGTGCGCCCGCTGGGGATGCTGATGGTGGTTTCCCATCTCGTTGCACCATTGCTGCGCTCGTAGGCAATCAACTTGCCATCATCAAATCCCACGTAAACCAGCTCGGCGCTGACCAGGGGTTCGCTGTTACCGGTTAGCGATAACACCGGTACGCGACCCGCGACCACCCACTGTTCACTGCCGTCGGCAATCGACAGACTGCGCAGTGTACCGTCGACGCTGCGTACAAAAACCTGGTCTCCATCGACCACCGGGGTCGATCTGATTTCACTTCTGATTCGGATTTTCCAGAACGGCTCAAGCCCCTTTTCCACAAATCGAAAAGCGGCTACATCCCCGTCACCGGAAGTTGCGATAAGCAGGCTTTCGTTTCCGCTCGGTCCGGTCAACGATGACAGGTCGGTCGCATAACTCCAGAGCTTACGGCCCGTGGCAACATCAACACTGGCAACCAAACCGCTGGTGTCAATCGTGTAGACGCGATCCCCGATGATGAGAGGTCGCAGCCGGTAGGCGGCTTCATTACTCGACGCGCGGGTATCAAGCTGCCAGTTCAGGTTCAGCGGCAGCTTTTTCTCGATGCTGGTTAATGGCGCCGGGGGTTCACTGTTATCCTTTTCGGTCGCACAGGCGACAAGCATCAACGCCAGGACCAGTGCCCAAAGCTTACCTGCTGATTTCAACCTTTACCCCCGAGGTCATTCAGTTTTTGCCGCAGAAACTCAACGTTGGCTGGTTTGGGTTCAGCCGTCTGGGCTTTTCGATAAGCTTCGATCGCTTCTGCTGATTTACCCTGCAACGCGTAAATATCACCGCGCAACTCGTTGACGATCGCGGTAAATTCTTGCGGAAAGTCGATCGACAAAGAGGTCAATGCATTCTCATATTGACCGGATTGAATCTGCACGGCCGCGAGGCGCGTGCGCGCTACGAACACCAGCGGCTGCTCGGCGGCGCTGCCCACGACCTGTTGCAAGGATGACTCGGCCTTTTCGTACTCGCCGCTTGCAACATAACTTTTCGCAAGCGCCAACTGCGCCATCATTGCGTAATCGGTCGATGCATAATTAGACAGCAGCATATCGGCCTGTTCCTGCACGATTGCATTATTGCCCGCTGACAGCGCTTCCATCATTTGGGTGAAATGACCGGAGGCTTCTTCCGCGGTGGTTTCCTGCACGTGCAGCCAGTAGTTGTATCCAAAAATGCCGCCAACACCGATAACTATGCCCATTACGATCGATAGCCCATTTTCCTTTAACCAGGCTTTCAGTCTCTCGACCTGTTCTTCTTCAGTTTCCATTGATGCCCTCTTGTTTGTTAATCTAGTAACGATGCCAGTTGGGTTACCACATCAGCCTGGGATATTTCCGCTTGTGCCCTGTCCTCGCGCAGGAATTTAACCGCGACGGTACCGGCCTCGATTTCAGACTCGCCAAGAATCAACGCTATTTGAGCGCCAGATTTATCGGCCTTGCGCATCTGGCTCTTGAAGCTGCCCTCACCTGCATGCACTACAAGTTGTAACCGCGGCATGTTGTCGCGAATGGACTCGGCAAGCTGCTGCGCCCTGGCGACGCTGTTTTCGCCACGCATCAACAAATAAACATCGCAGCCGGAATCGCTTGCCACCTTACCCTGGTCAACGAGCATGGCGACGAGCCGCTCGCAACCCATGGAAAAGCCGGCCGCGTAATTCGGACGCCCCCCGAGCTGTTCAACAAGGCCATCATAGCGCCCGCCACCGCAGACTGTGCCCTGCGCACCCAGGGTATCGGTGACCCATTCAAATACCGTGTGACAATAGTAATCCAGCCCTCTTACCAGGCGCGGGTTGACCTGGTACGAGACCGGTGCCTGGTCGAGAATATTCGTCATTTCGCGAAAGTGATCGCGGGATTCCTGGTCGAGGCTGTCCTGCAAGGCAGGAGCTGCCTCGATCAGGTTTTGCATGTCAGGATTTTTGCTATCCAGAATTCGCAGCGGGTTGGTTTCGAGTCGACGCTGGCTGTCTTCGTCCAGCGCCTGGTAATGATCGCGAAAGTACTCGACCAGTATGCCGCGAAACTTCTGTCGACAGTGAGTACTGCCCAGGCTGTTAATTTGCAATTCGATTGCATCGAGATCCAGCCGTTTCCAGAACCTGGCGGCCAGCAGGATCAGTTCTGCCTCGATATCGGCACCCTCTATACCAAAGACCTCGGCACCCAGTTGGTGAAACTGTCGATAGCGACCCTTTTGCGGCCGCTCGTGACGGAACATCGGACCGCTGTACCACAGTCTCTGCTGCTGGTCCTGCAGCATTCCCGCCTGCAAACCTGCTCTCACCACGCTCGCCGTGCATTCCGGACGCAAACTCAGGCTGTCGCCATTGCGATCCTCGAAACTGTACATTTCCTTCTCGACAATATCGGTGACTTCACCGATTGAACGCGAGAACAGGGCAGTCTTTTCGACTATCGGGGTTCGAATCTGACGATAGCCATATGATTCCGCGAGAGCCCGATAGGTATCTTCGAGCTGATTCCAGGCAGGCATGTCGGCTGGCAGAATATCGTGCATTCCGCGTATCACCTGAATTTGGTTTGCCACGCGCTACCCCGGTCTAGCTGCCTACTTTCAGGCGGGCAGTATTATCATCACGTATACGCCGGGAAACGTCCACCGCCTCGCCGTTGATCCTGATTTCAACCCCGTGGCCATTTCCGAGAAAAACCGAAAAAGGTGCCTCGCCCGTCAACTCCACTGAATCGCCGGCGCGCAGTAAATCGTAAAGCAGCTGGAAGGAATTTGCGTCCTTGACATCAGTCCAGGTATCGGCAGTGACAACAAGTTGCAACTTGTCTGAACCGGTGGGCGCGATAAGTACAGGCCCGGTGCGCGCAGCCGCGGTGGTTTCAACGGGCTCTGCTTCGGTTGCTTGTGGTTCAGCGGCCTGTGGTTCGATTGCAACTGCGGCGGATTCTATCTCCACCGGCTCCGGCGCCGGAGATTCCGGTAATGCAACCGGTTCGACAATCGCCGGCTCGGTAGTCTCCTCTTCGACAACCACCGGCTCAGTAGTCTCCTTTTGAGTGGGCACAATCCCGGTAACGCCAGGTGTCGCAGCAAGTTCTTCCGATACGGCTTCGATTTCGCTGCTGATGACTTCGGTCTCGGCCTCGGCACGCTGCTCAGTGGATTGAGAATCCAGTGAGATGGGTGCCTCGCTGTTCTCTTCCGTGTTCCACCACCAGGCGGTAAGCAACACGGCGATGACCAGGATGACGAGGTAAGTGGTCCATTTGATGCGGGCGTCGCCGGCAGACAGCTCAGGCAAAATATTGCTGGTCGAGCTGATCGGGGGATCTTCTTCCGAGTAAAAGTCCCGGTACTGCAATATCATTTCGTCCTCGTTCAGCGAAACGATACGGGCATAAGCGCGCAGGTACCCCTTGACGAAGATCGGGGCAGTAATCTCTTCGAAATTATTGTCCTCGATGGCCTTCAGGATATCGAGACTGAGATGCATACGGTGGGCAACATCTTCCAGTGAAAGACCCTGTTGGATACGGGCTGCCTGAAGGCGCTCACCCGGACCGATAGCGGATTGTCGAGACTCGTCTTCGAGCTTTATATCTGTCGCTTTCATGCTATTGAATCTGCTTCCATTGCTGGTATTCCTCGGAATCCGGAAAATCCGACTCCAGTCGTTGCGCCAGTTCCTCTACTTCGCCCTCGCGATCAAGTTCCAGTGCATTTCTGATCGCAAGCCACAGGCTTCTCGCACTGGGCCTTGACACCAGGTGATGACGGTCAACGTAAAGTTTTGCATTGGCGAAGTCACCTTCCTTGTAGAGCACGTCTGAGAGGGCCAGCAGGGCCGGACCGAAATCACTTTTCGATGCTACCGCCTTGCGCAGGTACTCCTTACCCTTTTCAGTTTGATTTATCTGCAGCAGGCAAATCGCGGCGTTGGTATAGGCGTATTCGGGAGTCTTGTAGAGTGGATTATCGAGAGCTTTCAAAAAATACTTTTCCGATTCCAGCTCGCGGCCATTACGACACAGGAATGCACCAAAGTTATTCGCGGCCTCGGAGTTTTTGGGATCCAGTTCGGTCGACTTTTTATAGTGAAACTCGGCCAGTTCTTTTTGCCCGAGCTTGTCCTGCAGTACGGCATACACGTAATTTGCCTTTACCGATTCCGGATTCTGTCGAAGCGCCTTGATGAGTTTTTCACTGGCAAGTTCGTAATTGTCCTGTTGCAGGTACCCTAGACCCATCTCGGTGTTCACATCGCTGGCCTGCTCCTCCCTGGACTTACCTGGATTCACCGCCACGCAAGCCTGGAGTAACCCGGCTACCACTAGCAACATGCATAGTCTGTTAATTCGCAACACGCATCCCCTTTATTTCCTGCAAACCTAGCTGATATTTTTCGCTGCGCCGACTGCGGTCGTGAAATGCGCCTACCAGCTGTCCGCAGGCAGCATCGATGTCGTCTCCGCGCGCACGCCGGGTGACCGTCACGATTCCCTTACCCGCGGTATAGTCACGAAAACGGTCGATCGCCTGCTGCTCCGAGCAGCGATAGATGGCATAAGGATAAGGATTGAAAGGAATCAGGTTCAACTTACAGGGTATATCCCTGATGAGTTCAACCAGTTGACGCGCGTGCTCGAGGCTGTCGTTGACGCCGTCCAGCATGACGTACTCAAAAGTTATCTTGCGGCTCTTGTAGCCGTCGATATAACCATGGCAGGCGCGCAGTAATTCGCGTATCGGGTATTTCCTGTTGATCGGGACCAGCTGGTTGCGCAACCGATCATTGGGTGCATGCAGCGATACCGCCAGCGCAACATCGGTTGACTGCTCGAGCTTTTCTATCGCCGGGACCACACCAGCGGTGCTGATCGTGACCCGCCGTTTGCTCAAGGCGTAACCATAGTCATCACACATCATATCGACCGCGGCGATGACCGCATCGAAATTCAGTAGCGGCTCACCCATTCCCATCATGACGACGTTGGTAACGCCCTGTGCATGGCCCTCGGCCAAAAGGCTGTGGTGCGCAAAATTCAGTTGGGCGATTATTTCGGCGGTTGTCAGATTGCGATTAAATCCCTGCTTCGCGGTTGCACAGAAGCTGCAGTTCAAGGTGCAGCCGAGTTGCGAGGATACGCAAAGCGTCATACGCGATTTTTCCGGGATTAATACGCACTCGATCGCGTTGTCGCTATCGTCGACGCTCAGCAACCATTTGCGCGTACCGTCGGCCGCACGCTGATGGGTCAGTATCCCGGGACGCTTGATGCAGCAATTCGCATGCAAAAACTCGCGCAGGCTTTTGGACATGTCCGTCATCAGGCTGAAGTCGGTAATGCCGCGCTGGTGTACCCACTGCATCAACTGCCGCGCGCGAAACGGCTTTTCTCCATTGGAGACAAAGAATGTTTCGAGCGCAGCTCGATTGAAATCGAGCAAATTTATTTTGTCAGTCGTGGGCATCGGATTAGACACGGGCACTCAGGCTCAGCCAAACATGATTCCCCGGCCTAGGCAGTCAACCGGGTTGATCGCCGAATTTTACGCATAAATTCGACTCAGTAGAAGTGAAATGCGGTCAGTTATCGGGTATTTGGGGGCTTTTGGGGCGTTTTCCTTGTAAAACAGCTTGTTAGGTCTTGGCAGCCAGATATAATTCGCTTTTTTTGCAGCTTTGGCAGGCCCCAGGCCCCGCATGATTTTCACCGAAACCCGAGGCAATGACGGCAAGCACCAGGCACGCCTGAGCTTTTCCGGAGCGCTGCAGTCTCCGATTGCCTCGTTTGGCGGAATTTACAGCCCCGAGTCCATGCCGCCGCTCGACCCCGACTTCCTGGGCGCCCACCTCGACAGTTCATACAAGAAACTGGCGCTCGCCCTGCTACAGCACCTCGGTATCGATATCGACACGCAGGTTTTGCGCCAGGCACTTGATTTGTACGATCGTTTCGACGACGCGACAGATCCGGTACCGGTGGTCAAGCTGGATCAAAAACTGTATGTCAGCGAGCTCTACCATGGGCCGACTCGCGCCTTCAAGGACATGGCGTTACAACCCTTTGGCCTGATACTGTCGGCGCTCGCGCAACAGCAACAAAAACAATACCTGATCCTGACTGCAACCAGCGGAGACACGGGTCCGGCAGCGTTGGAGACGTTTCGTAACCGTGCCAACATCCGTGTTGCCTGCCTGTACCCGGATGGTGGTACCTCCGACGTGCAGCGCCTGCAAATGGTTACCGAGGACGCGCCCAATATCAAGGTAATCGGCATTCGCGGCAATTTCGACGACGCGCAGTCAGCGCTTAAATCGCTACTCTCTTCGAAAACTTTTAACCAGCGCTTATGTGCATTAAAGATATCCCTGTCAGCCGCCAACTCGGTTAATTTCGGGCGCATCATTTTCCAGATGATCTACCAGTTTCATTGCTACCTGGCGTTGGTACGTCAACAGGCGATTACGCTGGGCGAAGGTATCGTGCTGCATATTCCCAGCGGCAATTTTGGCAATGCGCTGGGCGCTTACTATGCGCATCGTCTCGGTTTGCCGATCACTAAAATCGCAATCGCGTCCAACGCCAATAACGTGCTAACCGAATGGATTCAAACCGGTCGCTACGACCTGAGTCACCGCGCCCTGATCACCACGACTTCACCGGCGATGGATATTCTCAAATCATCCAATGTTGAACGCGTGCTGTTTGACCTGTTCGGTGCAACCCGCACCCGGGAACTGATGCAGCAGCTCGATGAGCTGGGCTGGTACCAGCTCGAGCCGCAGGAGCATGAGCAGGTTACCGGTATATTTGCGGCCGATTTTTGTTCGGACAGCGAAGGTAAAGAGTACATCCGGCAGACTTTTGCGCAGGGATACCTGCTGGATCCACACACGGCAACCTGCCTGAAAACCTGTCAGTCTGAGCCCTTCATGGACCAGGTCAATCTTATTTATTCGACCGCGGAATGGACCAAGTTCGCCTCGGTTATGGACAACGCGATTAATGGAAACGAACCGGATTCGGACCAGGCGGCACTGGAATCAGTTGCGACCGCCGCCGGCATCGAGGTACCCGAAGTCATCGCACAGTTATTCGAGAAACCTATCGCTCACCCCGACGTCGTCGATAAGCAGGACATTGAAAGCGAGATTTTGAAATTCCTGGAATCGGAGCGCTAGCTTTCCGGCTCGAGACCGGCTTCGGTCCACTTGATAATCAGCAGGCTGGCGAATCCAAGTATCGCGAATCCAGCCACCAGCGGCAAAATGGTCTCGTTATAGGCGTTGGCAATGATGATCCCAAACACAACGGAGATCAGGGTTGATAGCGAACCTACGACTGCCGATCCAAGACCCGCAATGTGCCCGAGCGGCTCCATCGCGAGCGCATTCAGGTTTCCAAACAGAATGCCAAAGAAAAAGAATACGCCGAGCAGGTACAACATGAAAAGGTAAAGGTCGGGATGACCATCGAAATAAGCCGCACACAGCAAAAACGGAAATGACAGCAAGCAGATAGACTGGAGCGCGAATCGTGACAGGCGCCTCATGCCGAAGCGCATCACCAGGCGCGCGTTTACCAGCGATGCACAACCAATCGCGCAGGCGAGAATACCGAAATAAAGCGGAAACAGGTCGAATAACTCGTACTGTACCTGGAAAATCTGCTGGGAGCTGCTGAGGTACCCGAGGAAAGCGCCAAATATAAAACCCATCGTCAGCGTGTAGCCCAGCGCGGCCCGGTCTCTGAGTATGGCCTGAACATCGAGTGCCAGTTTGAAGAAAGAAAACTGAATCCGGTTTTTACGGGCCAGTGTCTCGGGCTGACGCAACCAGAACCATGATACGACTATCAGCACCAACGCCAGGAACATGGCAAAGATCCAGTGCCAACTGGCCAGTTTGAGAATCAGCTGGCCCACCGCGGGTGCAAATACCGGAACCAGGATAAACACGGTCATCACGAAAGACATGACTCTGGCCATTTCGCGGCCCTTGAATTGATCGCGAACCAGCGCAATCGATACGATGCGCGGCCCCGAGGCGCCCAGTCCCTGCAGGAATCGACCCAGCAACATCTGCTCGAAATCAGCTGCAAGGATGGAAAGCAGGCATCCCAGCGCGAACACCGCAAAACCCGAGATAATGGACGGACGACGACCGATCGAATCTGACAGCGGGCCAAAAAATATCTGCCCGAAGGCCATGCCCGCAAAAAATATCGAGATCACGTATTGGCTGTCATTAATCTGCTGCACACCGAGATCGGCCGCAATCTCCGGCAGTGCCGGCAACATCGCATCGATCGAGAGTGCGACCAGCGATATGATCAATGCAATGAGAATAACAAACTCGATAAATCCGGGAGTTCGGCCGGTTGAACGGGGATTCATCTCGCCACTGGCCCGACGCCTATCGAGGCGCTGCAAACGTCATTTTCAGACAACTGGCAGTGTCTGGACAAAGCGATGCAAATTGACGGGTTTTTGCAATAGCGGACGGGACTTCGATACGATCAATTCGCTTGAAACCCAGATTTTCAAAGTAGGTCCCGGCAGTTTCGGTCAGTAAATAAACCGTCTCCCGGCCCTCGGATTCAGCGAGCCTGACCAGGTATTCGATGATACTCCTGGCAAGACCACGGCTGCGATACTGTTCGTGCACAACCACGGAGCGCAGCAGCGCATCGTTTGCGGCAGGTTCGAGCCCTCCGGCAGCGATCAAATCGTCATCGTCAAAGATCCCACAGAAATTTCGGGCCTGTTCTGCACAATCCTCCGCCGGTAAATTATTGCGACGCAGCAGGTTTTCCAGCTGTGCCAGGTCAGCGGCCCGAAGCCTGACTATCGAACTGACAGCCAAGTCGCCGACACTCCTGTCCTAGTCACCGTCGAGCGTCTCAACGCGAATCCTGTGGACATCACCGTGTACAACCTCAAGCCGCTTGATTGCGTCAATCGCGTCTACCATTTGCTGTTCCTGGATCCTCTGCGTCAGCATGATAATTGTCGCCCGCGTGACCCCGGATTCAGGCTCTTTTTGCAATACCGCTTCGATAGAAATTTCCTTATCCCCCATGATGCGGGTGATTTCAGCCAAAACACCGGGGCGATCATCGGCACGCATGCGTAAATAGTAGGCGGTTTGAGTCTCGGTGATCGGTAGGATTGGCAGATCGACAATTTGATCAGGCTGGAAAGCCAGGTGTGGCACCCGGTTCTGTGCATCGGTGGTGATGGTGCGGGCGACGTCGATAATATCTGCGATTACCGCGGATGCGGTGGGATCGGCCCCTGCCCCGGCACCGTAGTAGAGCGAAGGCCCGAGCCTGTCGGCCTGCACCAGCACCGCGTTCATGACACCGTCCACATTAGCGATCAATCTTTTTTCCGGAATCAGGGTCGGATGAACGCGCATTTCGATACCGGCCTGGGTACGACGTGCAACGCCCAGGTGCTTGATGCGATAACCAAGTTGACCGGCATAGACTACATCCTCGGTCGAAATATCGCTTATACCCTCGGTGTAAACCTTGTCGAACTGCAGTGGGATACCGAAGGCAATCGACGCCAGGATGCAGAGTTTATGGGCCGCGTCAATTCCCTCGACGTCAAATGTTGGATCCGCCTCGGCATAGCCCAGTTGCTGGGCCTCACGCAGTACGTCGTCAAAATCACGACCCTTATCGCGCATTTCCGTGAGTATGAAGTTACCGGTACCGTTGATAATTCCGGCAACCGACTGGATGTGATTCGCACTTAGACCCTCGCGAATCGATTTGATGATCGGAATACCCCCGGCGACTGCAGCCTCGAACACAACATTGACGCCCCTTTTCTGGGCCGCGGCAAATATTTCGTTGCCGTGTATCGCGATCAACGCCTTGTTGGCGGTCACCACGTGTTTGCCTTTTTCGATCGCCTGCATCACCAGTTCGAGCGCCGGATCATAGCCACCGATAAGCTCGATGACGATATCGATTTCGGGATTGTTGATAACTTCGAAGGGATCATCAACGAGATCGATGTCTCCGCTACCCGGCGGCATTCCAGCCGCGATATTGCGCCTCGACGCCTGGATAATTTCTATTTTTCGCCCTGCCCGACGCGCGATTTCAGCTGCATTATTCTTTAACACCATCGCGGTGCTGGCACCGACGGTACCGACACCTAGCAAACCCAGTTTTACCGGTTTCAATCAAAGTCTCCAGAAGTCGCCGCAGGGGGTTTTCGAGGGCGCAACAGTAAGAAAACTATACTCGACTGTCAACCACATGCGCCAATTAGAGAGCATTGAACAGGCTACCGATTTACATTATTCTGACGCGCATGCCGCTCGCCGAAGATATCATCACCAGCAGTCATCGAATCACCGCCTATGACAGGGGCACGATCAGCGTAAACGAGGAGATATATAGCCAAAGCCTGGTCATGACCGCCGATTCCATTCTGTGTCCGTGGCCGGTTTCGTCGCTCGAGTATCTCGATGCCGATAGCCTGGCGCCAATATTCGAGTCAAACCCGACGGTGGTTCTGCTCGGCACGGGCGAACGCCAGGTGTTTCCGGATGCCAGGATATTCGCACAGTTCGGCGAGCGCGGCATCGGCCTCGAGGTCATGGACAACGGCGCCCTGTGCCGCACCTTCAACATCCTCGTCGCCGAAGACCGCGACGTCACCGCCGCCATCATCCTCACCCCCCCAAGCACCTGACTCGCAATTACCAGGCCGACATTCCGGCCCTCAATTCGTCCCAACGCTGCACAGGCAACCGAAGACACTCATGACGACTGACCGGGTGGCCTACGGCTTCCTGAAAAATGCTTGTTTTTAAAGGGCACGGCGATACTCGACATCCTTGTCTCGGATCGCCTCAGGCCGCATCCTTGCGGCCTGACC
>CALZHS010000006.1 GCA_945787265.1 uncultured Gammaproteobacteria bacterium
ACTACCTTACGGGGAGATCTGGCTAACACAATGGGTAGTTTCAATCTCTGCTATAAGGCTATGTATAATTGAAATTAAGTGTGTCGCTTAAGTTGTTGAAGATAATAGCCTATTTTGGCTTGTATTCAACCCGAAAATAGCCTGGGGCACGGCAAGTCCGAGGGCTTTTGTGACCTATTTAATCTTTTTGATTGGTATCGGGGTTCCGCTAGCAGTTTTATCCGTAGAGGACATAACCCAGTGCAATAGAGGCAGCTAATCCGAGGGCAATAATGATCCAGTCCGATGAAGTGTATGATTTTTGCACTTTTGGGGTATCCGAACCCTGTAAGGCGGTGAAGTTCTTTAAATCCGACTCGTCGACCTTGCCCCCGTTTTCAAGTCGCTTTAGTAACTGGGCTCGAATCTCGACGTATTGTTCCCGGGATATCAGGTCGTTCGCGTAAGTTTTTGCGAGCAACCGCAATGGGGAGGCCAGCTGACTCATTAGTTTTGAAACTGTGCGTTTATTTGCTTGTTCAGGCTCTGCAAACGGGTATCTTCCGGGAACAATTTCAGGCCGGTGATAATGTAGTTTGACGCTTCATTGTACTTGCGGCTGGCAATCAGTTTCTCCGATTCGGAAAGATAAAGGTCGGACAGTGCCTTGTCCTTGAGTAGATAGTGTTTTGGGTCAACGCGTTTAATGAGTGGAATAACGGTGGTTAAATCCTCTCCATTAGCTGTTTTAACCAGCTTTTTGGCATTGAAATAACGTTTGTACAGCGAGATCAGGCTATTCATCAGGCGATCGCGCTGCTCCTTGACCTGATCTTCTATCGTAGACAGGGCGACGGAGTCGGGATAGTGCTTCTTCGCCTGCGCCAACAGATTCTGAGCTTGTGGGTAATCATATAAACCTTCGTTCGGCCGAAACACCGAGCGAATACGATCCCGGTAAAACGTAATGATTTCCCGTCGCAGTCCAACCGAGATGATCTTCTGCTGCTCCGGGTTGAGTTGATCCAGCGACCAGATCGTCTCGATCATCAGCGCCTTGTCACCGTCCTTGATTAACTGGATCTTATCGTAAAGCTGCTGCTCGGCCTGGAACGCGAGGAAGGGCTTGTAACCGATCCCGGCCCCGATAACGCCCACGAACAGGGCCGCCAATAAAATAGTCTTGCTATGCGATTTCCGCAAGCGCATGCCGTCGGCGAACTTTTCTACATTAGCGATTCTATCTTCACGCGCTGTGGTTAGCGCTTTCATCAGCGTTTTCTGCTGACGACGGTTTAATCCCTTGATCGGTTTGGGCTTGATTCCCAGCTCTTTAATTTTAGGTGATGCGACCTTGTTATACGGGTGCTTGCCACCCGCGAGCAGTTGATAGGCGACACAGGCAAGACCGTAAATATCGTCTCTCGGATCGGGATTCATACCGGCAAACATTTCCGGGGTCGCATAGGCGGGCGTGACCGCGCTGAGCTTGGCCGGGTCAAACATCGTATTTTCACGTTCCTCGTCTGTTTGCGTGCTTGCCCGGGCGATGCCGAAATCGAGGAGTTTGACGTGACCATCACTCAACAGGAAACAGTTACCCGGCTTGAAATCAGAGTGAATCAGCATTTTCTCATGCGCATAGGCCAGGCCACTGCAAAGTTCTTCAATAATGTGCAGGGCATGGTCCAGCTTGAGGGGCTTTTTGTTGATCTCCTTGATCAGCTGATTCAGGGGTTTTCCCTGCAGGTATTCCATTGTCATGAAAACGGTATTGCCGTCGCGGTCAAAATCATAAACCGTTGCAATATTCGGGTGCGCCAGGCGTTGTGCTTTACTGGCCTCACGCTGCAATGCAATGAACGATCCGGAATACTTCTTGAACGCATCGGTCAGTACCTTGATCGCGACGTAAGGGTCTTTATCCTGGGCCTCGACTTTGAGCAGATCCTTGGCCTTGAAAACCACGCCCATTCCGCCCTGGCCAAGCTTCTCCAGCAGCACAAACCGGTCTTTCAGGGTTACGCCCGGACCAAGATTTTCGTAGTGTGCCGTTTTTGCGGGTTTTTCAACGATCATTGGACTGATCGGAGATGCATCGTCACCCATACTGATCGAGGGTTCCGATATTTCGATATCCTTGCCATTACCGCCAGCCCTGACGATAACGGTTTTATCGCCACCGTCTTCATCATCGCCCCCGGCAGCCAGGTCCGAAATATCGGTTAGATGCATCGTCTTGTCTTCCGCAAAGTAGGAAATATCGGTTTCCTGGCTATTTTTCAGCGTCGAATTGATATTTATCTTGGAGATAACGTGAGAAATCTGGGTGAAGCCGTTAGAATCGATTTTATCGCTCGTATAAAGGGACTGCAGGTAGCTCTGGGCGTCGGTGTGACCGTTAGGAACGGCGTCAAATATACTGGCCAGGCCCTGTTCCAGGTCCTCCATATCCAAAGTACCTGCAATGTAGTCATTTATCAGCGATTCGCAGACTTCAGACATCAGTTAACCTTTTGACACATTTTCAAAGTAATTATAGACGTATTGTCGGTCCCACCCGCATCCAGCGAGGCGGCCAGTAACGATTGCGCGAGCTCGGTCATATCCTCCGGATTAGACTCGATTATGGGTGTTATTTTGGTTTCTGCCAGATCTTTATAGAGTCCATCGGAGCAAATGATGTAAATATCGTCCTGCTCGACTTCGAAGTACTCGAAATCCAGGCACAGGTTATCGTCGATTCCCACTGCCTTCAGCACGACGTTCGCCGCCGGGTGCTCCTCGGCATCTCGCGCCTCGATTTTTCCCATTCTGACCAGTTCCTCGACATAACTGTGGTCTTCAGTCAGGCGTTCCAGGCATCCATTCCGGTAGCGGTAAAGGCGACTGTCTCCTGCCCAGAAGGTGAATAAAAGGTTATTCCATACGTAGACGCAAACGATGGTGCTGCCGATTGTTGCACTGCGCCCAAGTTTATAGGACTTTTTCCTGATGACCGAATTCGAGTTTAGTATATTTTCCTCGAGCAATAAAATACTGTCATCCAGTGAGGCATGCTGTTTGAACAAGCTCAGATTGTTGGTAATCGTCTGGCTTGCGAAATCGCCCGCATGATGGCCTCCCATACCGTCAGCGACGATCCAGATGTTCTCGTCTGCATGCACCAGTATCGAGTCTTCATTTTTTTCTCGGACGCGCCCGGTATCGGTTACGCCGTTGCTGGAAATTTGGAAACTGATTGGGGATAGCTGATCGTTATGTGCTGTGTAGCGTGACAACGCAACTCCTTCAAATTCAGGGATTATCTACGGTTACAACTATAATAGTAAATTAATGGCAAATTGTTATGTTTTACCTGGGAAAGAGGCCAACTTGATTCAAATCATTTCCAGGTACCCGAAATATCTTATTCTATTATTGCTTTTATCGTAAATTTTATTGGGGGTATATTGCGTGAAAAAAATAATTGGTTTAGGACTCGGGCTGCTGTTGCTTGTTTCAAATGCAAGCGCTCTGGATTTTGGTGTCGGAATTAAAGCGGGAACGGTAGGCGCCGGAATCGACCTCAGCGCTGCGGTGACAAAAACCATAAATGTACGTCTTAGTTTGACCAATGTTGATCTGGAAGGTGAGGATGAAACCATCACCGTTGGCGATACTGTCGAGGGCGACATTGACGCCGAGCTGGATCTGGATTTTGGCGCCAATGCGTTACTGGTCGACTGGTTCATTTTAGATGGTGGTTTTCACCTGACCGGGGGCATGTTGAGGCATACAGGTGAAGCCGATCTTACCGGTACACTGCTAAGCACGGCTACGTTTGATGGTGGGCCTATTAGCCCAGGGGATCTGGTCGGTGGCGAGATTAGCGGTGAGCTCAAACTTGCAGATTCCTATCAACCTTATGTGGGTATTGGCTGGGGTCGCAAAGCCGGTAAAGGCGGCGGGGTGTCGTTTACAGTCGATTTTGGAATTGTCCTGCTTGATCCTTCGGTGGAGTTCGAAGCCACGGCTTCGGGAACCGGAATCTCCCAGGCGGAAGTGAATGCTCGACTTCTTGATATGGAAAGTGATGCTGAAGACGAACTGGACGACTTTGAAGCCTGGCCGATATTGTCTGCCGGTGTGAATTATGCGTTCTGATTGGAATTAAATTTGTTATCATGCAAAGCAGCTGGAAATCGGCTGCTTTTTTTAGGTGGTTTAATTGGCAAAACTAGTGAATTGCGTGGTACTCGGCGAGGAAGCCCCCGGGCTCGATAGGGTGCCGTATCCAGGTGAACTCGGGCAGCGTATCTTCGAGAACGTTTCCGCCGAGGGCTGGAAAAAATGGATCGAACGCCAAACAATGATCATTAACGAGAATGGACTTTCAACGATAGATCCGTCTAGCCTGGCAGTTCTCGAACAGCACATGCTGGGATTTATTTTCAAGGAGGGTGACCTCGGGCAACAGCCGGAGGGTTTTCGTGCGCCTGGTGCGAAGAAGTAAGTCAGACCGCGAGATTTTCCAGCTCCCACCTGGGTTGAGTGACGAAGCGCAACCTGGCGTGTGCATTTTTCAACGCGGTGTAAGTCTGTTCGAAGTCGGGTGCCTGCGCAAAGATAAAACCAAGGTAGCTTGAACCCTCGGGCAAGGGGATCAGTTCATATCCCGGACTAATGTGGATTTCGATGTCCCGGATATACTCGGTTTGCTGGGCCTGCGTTAAACCTTCTACGCGTTTTAAAATTCCCGAGGCGTTTATAGGGATCATTAACACCCCGGCGGATTCAACCGCCTGATTGGCTCGCGGTGCTATGCCGCACATGCCCATAATGATCAGTTCCTCAAGTTTTTGTTGCAATGAGAACTCAACCAGTTGCCCACATTGGCCGCCGATGGTACGCGCCGCCAGTTCCAGCAGGACCGGGTCGGCACCCGACAGCCGCGCCTCGGCATGCACCGGCCCATGCGTAAGCCCGTAGGCGGCACAACAGCGCGTAACCTCGTCGATTAAGGCCATTTCCTGCTGATCATTGAGCCGACTTGGCGTCAGGTAATAAGTCTCCTCGAAATAAGGTCCAACCAGGGGCTCGGGTTTATCAAAGATGGCAAGCAAATTGAATTTGCCATCAATCACGAAACCTTCGACGGCGTACTCGGGGCCGTTAATATAGGATTCAACCAGTAAATTTTCGCGCGCGAATCCTTGCTGACCGGCAGCCTCCAGTATGGCATCGATACGCCGCACGGCTGCCCGAAATTCCGAATCATCGTTGGCGCGTATGACACCGCGGCTCGCAGCGAGTGCCAGCGGTTTAATGACGACAGGATATCCAACTGACAGGGAAACGCGGTCAATTGTGGCGATGTTTACGACCTGGTACTTCGGGGTATTGCATCCCGCTTCAGATAAGGCTTCACGCGCCAGGTCTTTGCGTTGGGTTAGCAGCGCCGCGCGGGCGCTGTTCTGCGGCAGGTTGAGATATTCGGCGACATGACTGCAGATCTCGACACAGCTATCATCGGTCGCCAGGACGCAGGCGACATCGATTGTTTTCAAAGCCGCCACAATATCCTTAATTGCCTGCTCGGGGTCATCAAAATCGACCGTAATTCCCCGCGCGATCTCGGGCACCAGCGAGTGTTCGCTGTTGGATACCACCATGATAGGCATGCCGAGATTGTGTGCGGCCCGGGTATAGGCGGCAACCCGATAACTGGCCGCAGGCGCGACTAAAAGAACAAAGCCTGGTTCGGTGCCAGGCTTTGAATGGGTATGTTTCATGTTTATCAGTGCTTAGCCGTAGCCGCCACCGCCAGCCGCGCCACAACCACCGCAAACCCCGGAACCACCGGTTTCCGCAAAGACATTGTTGAAAACGAAGCGCTCGCGGCCAACTTCCTGCACGTAGTCGATCTGGGCGCCCTTGAGATAGTTCAGAGCAACGACGTCGACCAGGATCTTGAATCCGTCGAACTGCAAGGTGGTATCAAAATCACTGGTTTCGTCGGTGAAGGTCATGCCATAAGACATGCCGCCACAGCCACCACCGCTGATATAAATGCGAATCGACGAGACGTCCTCGTCGGTTTGGGTGATGATTTCGTGCAACTTGTCCTGTGCGGCCTGGGTAACCTCGAGGTCACTGACCGTTAGACTGGGCTGAAAAACATCTGAGCCACCACCTGCAACCGGTTTGGCTTTTTGCGGTGGCCTGTAGATTCCTACATTTTCCATAAACTTTTACCTGCTTGTTTGATCGTCAGAATTATACACCCGAAATAGGCGATTCGACACGTTTTTGCACAAACGTGATTTAACGCCGATGCCCGGTAATACATGGGTCATAATAGCCGAAATACAAGCACTGATGCCGCTATAACCTGCCTATTTGTCGTGATTTTTAGTGATACTTGCGGGACTTTTTCGTATTATCGCCTTCTTTTTCTGTCGAGGAATACCCGATGTTCTCAAAATCCATGAATATTGCCGATTTCGATCCAGAGCTATGGACGTCAATGCAGGCCGAAGAAAACCGCCAGGAAGATCACATCGAACTGATTGCCTCGGAAAACTACACCAGTCCGCGGGTAATGCAGGCGCAGGGATCGGTATTGACCAACAAGTATGCCGAGGGCTACCCGTCCAAGCGCTACTACGGTGGCTGCGAGTTCGTCGACGTCGCTGAAGCTCTGGCGATTGAGCGGGCCAGGAAACTATTTGATGCCGCCTACGCCAATGTGCAGCCTCATTCGGGCTCATCAGCGAATGCGGCGGTGTATTTTGCATTGTTGAACGCCGGTGACACGATACTGGGAATGAGCCTGTCTGATGGTGGGCACCTGACACATGGCGCCAAGGTTAACTTCTCGGGCAAACTGTTCAACGCTGTTCAGTACGGTCTGAACAATGAAACCGGAGAAGTCGATTATGACCAGGTCGAAGCGCTGGCGCAGGAACACAAGCCGAAGATGATTATCGCCGGCTTTTCGGCCTACTCCCGGGTTATGGACTGGCAGCGTTTTCGCGATATTGCGGATTCGGTGGGCGCCTACCTGTTCGTCGATATGGCGCATGTTGCGGGCCTGGTTGCAGCCGGGGTATACCCGAGTCCGGTCCAGATTGCCGACGTCTGCACCAGTACGACCCACAAAACCCTGCGCGGGCCGCGCGGCGGTATCATTATTGCCAGGGCAAACGAGGAAATCGAAAAGAAACTGAATTCGATGGTTTTCCCGGGTACCCAGGGTGGTCCGCTGATGCACGTCATTGCGGCCAAGGCGGTTGCCTTCAAGGAAGCGATGAGCGACGAATTCGTCGAATATCAAAAGCAGGTCGTGGTTAACGCGAACGCGATGGCCGAGGAGTTTGTCAAGCGCGGCTTCGACGTGGTTTCCGGGGGTACTGACAACCACCTGTTCCTGCTGTCGTTGATCAACAAGGGCTTGACCGGCAAAGACGCCGATGCGGCGTTGAGCAAGGCCCATATCACCGTCAACAAAAACTCGGTACCCAACGATCCGCAATCGCCGTTTGTTACCTCGGGGCTGCGTATCGGTTCACCTGCGATAACCACGCGTGGCTTCAACGAACAGGATTCCCGCGACCTGGCGAACTGGATCAGCGACGTGCTTGAAGATATGGATAACGAAGACCTGATAGCGACCGTTCGCACCAAGGTTACCGAAATATGTGCGCGTCTGCCGGTTTACAGGAACTGATTCGTTAAGCGATGAAATGTCCTTTCTGCGGCACGCCTGATACCCGCGTGGTCGATTCCCGGCTGGCGTCGGAATCGACCCAGGTGCGCCGCAGAAGGGAATGCGTGTCCTGCGAAACCCGATTCACTACCTATGAATCACCCTTGCTGAACATGCCGATGGTGATTAAAAACGATGGCAGTCGTGACACCTTTGACGAAGTAAGGTTACGCAGCGGTATGCTGCGCGCGCTCGAAAAACGACCGGTGTCGGCAGAACAAATCGAGGATGCGATAAACCATATCAAGCTCCAGCTGGTAGGCCTCGAGGCACGCGAGATCTCGTCGCGAGAGATCGGCGAGATGGTGATGCGCGAATTGCAGCGTCTCGACCAGGTAGCGTATATACGTTTCGCATCGGTTTACCTGAGTTTCGAAGACATACAGGCATTCGAAGAGGCCATCGAGGCGCTTGCGGCCGAGCCTACCCCCGAAATGCATCGCAGACAGGTCCCACTCATTGATGAGGATGATTGACGGTGGCCATGCAGTCCCACCACTACTGGATGGCGGAAGCGTTACGCCAGGCGCGCAAGGGGTTTTATTCAACCCCGCCTAATCCGCGCGTGGGCTGTGTCATCGTCGCCGACGGCAAGATGCTCGCGGCTGGCTGGCATGGTTATACCGGTGGTCCCCACGCAGAGGTCAATGCAATCAATTCGGCAGAAATCCCGGCCGGGGCTGATTTTTACGTCACCCTTGAACCCTGCTCGCATCATGGCAAAACACCTCCCTGCGTTGAGGTCCTGATTGAAGCCAGGCCGGGGCGCGTGATTGTCGCGATGCAGGACCCGAATCCGCAGGTCGGTGGTCAGGGACTGGAAAAACTGCGTGCCAACGGGATTGAGGTTATAACCGGCGTGCTCGAGGCGGAGGCGCGTGAACTCAATCGCGGATTTGTCAAACGTATGGAGCAGGGCTTGCCGTTTGTCAGCGTGAAGATGGCCTGTTCACTCGACGGACGAAGCGCGTTGAAAAACGGAATCAGTCAGTGGATAACGGCGAAACCGGCACGACGCGATGTACAACTGCAGCGCGCGCGCGCATCCGTGATTCTCAGCAGTGCCCAGACCGTGCTCGACGACGATCCGTCGCTTAACCTGCGGCTGTCAAAGCAGGACCTGAAGCAGATTTTTGAAGTGCGACACCCGGTGCGCGCAATTGTCGACTCGAGGTTACGCCTGAGCGGTAATGAGAAGGTTTTTTCGACCCGGGGAGAGATCTGGATTTACACGCTCAGCCAGGATGAAGAGAAAAGGAAAAGGCTGAAGGACCGGGGCGCGAAGATCATCGAACTCGAAGCCGGGGAATCAGGTCTTATAAGTCTGCAGGCGATGATACGGGACCTGGCGGAACGTGGGGTCAACGAAGTGCATACCGAGTGCGGGCAGCGTCTTGCGGGCGCCTTGTTGAGTCAGCAACTTGCTGACCAGGTCCTGTTATACCTGGCACCGCATCTGCTGGGTAGCCAGGCCCGGGGCGCTTTCGAGATGGGCGAGTTTACCGCTATGGAACAGCGTAAATCCTGTCATATTCGCGATATTCGCCAGATCGGCGATGATCTTCGCTTAACCTTGAGCGTTAACCAGGAGTAAATCGTGTCTACCATTGTCGCCGTTTCAAAAAACAACTCGGCCTGCATTGCCGCCGATAGCCTGACCAGCTTTGGCGATACCCGGCAGTCGGCCGACTTTGTTACCGACTTTGACAAGATTATCAGGTTTGCCGATCAAAACTACATCGGCATAGTCGGAAGTGCGGCCCATCACCTGGTCATGGGAAACCTGCTCGATAAACATGCCGATAAAATCGATTTTTCGGATCGCTTCAGCATATTTGAATCAATGCGCCAGATACATCCCATTTTGAAGACCGAATATTTTCTCATCAGTAAAGACGAAGATGATGATGCTTACGAGTCATCCCGGGTCGATGCTTTAATCATTAATAAGAGTGGTATTTTCGGTCTTTACTCGTTGCGCGAAGTCGAACAGTACACGCGTTTCTGGGCGATTGGCTCGGGTGCCGAATTCGCGTTGGGCGCAATGCAGGCGAGCTACGATTTGCTCGACGATGCGGTCGACGTCGCGCGCGCTGGAATCGAGGCGGGTGCCTGTTTCGATAACGCCAGCGCTTTGCCAATGACCATCTACAGCCTGGAGCTAGATTGATGTTTACCGGGATTATTGAAGCCATCGGCAACGTTGAGCGCAGCGAGTCCAGGGACGGCGATATTCGTCTTGGCATTGCCTGTGGCGAGCTCGATTTAACGCACACGCGACTCGGCGACAGCATCGCGGTGAATGGCGTTTGTCTTACCGCGATCGCACTGCATGATCAGACTTTCATGGCCGATGTTTCAGCCGAAACCTTGAATAAGACCAGTTTGGGTCAACTCTCCGTGGGCAGCCCGGTCAATCTTGAAACGGCTCTCACGCTGAATACTGCACTCGGTGGTCACCTGGTCAGCGGCCACGTCGACGGGCTTGCCACCCTGGTTGAATTGCAGGCCGACGCGCGTTCGATTCGCTATCGCTTTGAAGTGGAACCGGAGATCCAGCACTATATCGCCATCAAGGGTTCGGTGACGATTGACGGCACCAGCCTGACCGTCAATAACGTCGATGGTAACCGTTTTGATGTCAATATAGTGCCTCACACCCAGCAGAAAACGATTTTTCAATACTACCAGGACGGCTCCAGGGTAAACATCGAGGTCGACATAATTGCGCGCTATCTGGAACGCTTACTGCAGGGACGGGGAAATGCGAGTAAAGTTAAAGACCAACAGATGCTCGAAACCCTGATAAAATCAGGATTTATCAATCATGAATAAGCCCGTTAAGTTAAACATGGAATTGAATTCGACCCAGGAAATCATTGACGATATCAAGGCCGGAAAGATGGTCATTATCATGGACGATGAAGACCGCGAAAATGAAGGCGATATCCTGATGGCGGCCGCGGCGGTGACAGCCGAGAGCATCAATTTTATGGCCAAGCACGGTCGTGGCCTGATTTGCCTGACGCTATCCGAGCAGCGCTGCAAGCAGTTGCGCCTGCCGTTGATGGTAGGAGATAACCGCGAAAACCTGGAAACAAATTTCACGGTTTCGATAGAAGCCGCGGAAGGGGTTACGACTGGAATTTCTGCTGCCGATCGCGCCACCACTATCCTGGCCGCAATTAAGGAAGATGCGACGCCGGGAAGCATTGTACAACCGGGACATGTCTTTCCGGTGATGGCACGCAAGGGTGGGGTACTGTTCCGGGCAGGCCACACCGAGGCGGGCTGTGATCTGGCGCGGCTCGCCGGATTTGAACCTGCTGCGGTAATTGTCGAGATCCTGAATGATGATGGCACCATGGCAAGACGCAAGGATCTTGAAAAATTTGCGATGAAGCATAACCTCAAAATCGGCACCATCGAAGACCTGATCCGTTACCGTATCGATAATGAGCATACCGTCGAACGCATTGTCGAATCGCGATTTGAAACCGATTATGGCGAGTTCAAACTCTACGCTTTCGAAGACAGTACCGCCCAGGAACTGCACCTGGCGCTGGTCATGGGAAAGATTGACCCGGAAAAACCGATTCCGGTGCGGGTGCACGTGCAAAACACCCTGACCGATTCACTGGCGGGCATCAAGGGACGCGGTTGGCCGCTGCATGATGTGATGGAGACAATCAGCAAGGCTGGTGAGGGCGTTATTGTTTTCTTGCGCCAACCGGAAACACCCAGGGACATGGTAAATATCATCGAGTCGATGGTTCAGGGCCATGGTACCGAGGACCGTGGCGACGATCAGCGAACCTATGGCATCGGGGCACAGATACTGGCGGATCTCGGGGTACGCAAGATGAGCCTGTTGAGCGCTCCCAAGGTGTTCCACGGACTGGCCGGATTCGGCCTGGAAGTAGTCGATTATTTTTCGGATGAAGGTTAACAATATGGCAGAAGTCAACAAGATCGATGGAGACCTGGTCGTCAGCAAGGCGAAAATCGCGATCGTCGTCGGGAGATTTAACGGCTTCATCGTCGAGAGCCTGTTAAGCGCCGCGCTGGATACACTGCAGCGCGCGGGCATCGACGCTGGGGATATCACCGTAAGTCACGTACCTGGCGCACTCGAGATTCCATTGCTGGTGCAAAAATATGCGGCCGGCGGCAAGCATGATGCGGTCATCGCCCTGGGCGCGGTAATTCGCGGCGCCACTCCGCATTTCGATATTGTCGCGGGCGAAAGCGCCAAGGCTTTGGCGTCGTTGGCACTGGCGCATTCGCTGCCCGTGATTAATGGCGTGTTAACGACTGACACCATCGAACAGGCAATCGAACGTGCCGGTACCAAGGCAGGGAACAAGGGTGCCGATGCCGCTATGAGCGCGATGGAAATGATCAGCCTGCTGCGAAAAATCAAGTAAGCTGCTGGAAATCCGGTGAATGACAAGGCGCGGTTTATCAAGAAACGGAAGCATGCCCGTGATAAAGCGCTGCAAGCCCTGTATCAATGGCAGTTATCAGGCGAAGAACTGGACTGGATAAGAGATCATTACCTGCAAGAACAGGGTGTTGCCTCCGGCGATGAAGCTTATTTCCTCGAATTGCTTTACCAGATTCCACCGCAGGTCGATGCGCTCGATGGTCGTTATCGCAAGTACGTTGAAAACTTCGAGGATCATATTGATCCCATCGAAACCAATATCCTGCGAATAGCCACTTACGAGCTCGAAAATCACCCCGAAATCCCCTACCGGGTTGTCATCAACGAAGCGATTAATCTGGCCAGGGTTTATGGCGCCGACGATAGTCACAAGTTTATCAACGGTGTGCTGGATCCATTGTGTGCAGAGTTACGTAAACCCGAAGTGACCAGGCAGTAACGATACGGAACGGCAGCGGCGATGGCGCACGACGAATTTGCGATAATCGAACAATATTTTACAGCTATCGGGGATTCCTCCGACGACGTGCTGCTGGCGGTTGGTGATGATGCGGCAGTCGTGGAGCTTGCGCCGGGACAGCAGCTCGTTATCAGCATGGATACGCTCGTGGGAGGCGTTCATTTTCCTGTCGACACCAATCCTGCCGATATCGCATACAAGTCGCTTGCAGTGAATCTCAGTGACCTGGCCGCGATGGCCGCGAGTCCAGCCTGGTTCCTGTTGTCACTGACCCTGCCCGGAAACGATTCCCGTTGGTTGAGCGCGTTCGCCAGCAGTCTTAGACAGACTGCCGATGACTTTAAGCTGCCGCTGATTGGTGGTGATACCTGTCGCGGGGAGCTGTCGATAACCGTTCAAATTGCAGGTACAGTGCCCGCCGGTCAATACGTTACCCGCCAGCATGCGAAACCCGGTGATTTGATCCTGGTTTCGGGAGAACTCGGTAATGCCGGACTCGGGTTGGCGCTTAAACAGGGCCGGTTAGACCTGCCGCAGGATCTGCAGACGCACTGCCTGCTGGCCTTAAATCGGCCACAACCGAGGCTCGAACTGATTCCATTCCTGCGGGAGTTCGCATCTGCGGCAATCGATATTTCGGATGGATTGCAGGGCGACCTGGCGCACGTGCTGAAAGCCAGCCACTGTGGTGCCATGATTTCGCGGGACTCGATTCCGGTGAATTCGTGGATCAGGCAACAGCAGGCCTACCAATATGCGCTCGGCGCGGGTGATGACTACGAGATTTGTTGCTGCCTTCCAGCCAGGCATCGGGGCGAAATAGAGAACTGGAACCTGGAGCATCCGGCTTGTCGACTAACCGTGATCGGCGAAATTACCGAGTCCGGTTATTTCCTGCGACAAGGCGAGGACCTGGTCGATTTGGGTAATGCACAGGGGTATCAGCATTTTGACTAGGATTTCGCCGAGATTGTTACGCAACCCGTTACACCTGTTGTCGCTGGGTTTTGGCTCGGGCCTTGCCCCGGTTGCTCCAGGCACATTCGGTACCCTGGCGGCGATCCCGTTTTATTTACTAATTGCACAGCTGGCCCTGCCATATTACCTGGCAATCGTAGTGCTTGGGTTGGCAGCAGGTGTGTACCTGTGCGGGTACACCAGTGCCGCGCTAGGGGTGCACGATCATGGGGGGATTGTCTGGGACGAGTTTGTTGGTTTCTGGATTGCTATGATAGCAGTGCCGGTTACCTGGCAGTGGATTGTGGCCGGTTTTGTGCTATT
>CALZHS010000007.1 GCA_945787265.1 uncultured Gammaproteobacteria bacterium
TTTGGGCTCATTGTCGACAAGCGTCTGCACGGCCTCACCACCCCGAGTGAGCTTAGCAGCGAATTTTTCAAAAACGCAGACTACCAGACCATTGCCCAGTTTGTTGAGCAGGTCGGGGACATGTTTACCGCGGAATCTTATATTAGTCGCGGTGAACGTCGCCGCGAGGTCCAAAAATTCAGCGAGGTTTATTACTGGCTGATTAGGGAGGCTCGCAAGGGATTGAATATTCAACGCTACAAAGGCCTGGGTGAAATGAATCCGGAGCAGCTATGGGAAACCACCATGGATCCGGAAAATCGGCGCTTGCTGCAGGTCCGAATCGAAGATGCTATTGCGGCAGACCAGGTCTTTACCACGCTCATGGGCGACCAGGTAGAGCCGAGACGTGACTTCATCGAAACCAATGCGCTCAATGTCAGTAATCTGGATGTATAGCAAACCCTTGATTTTATTGAAATAATCTCTATATAACAGGGACAGACTAATAACTGGGGAATAGTTCAATGGATATTGCTAGCATCATTTTCTGGGTGATTGTCGGGGCTTTGGCAATATACATTGTCAGCATCTACAACCACCTGGTTCGCGTTAAGCACAACGTTTCCAAGGCCTGGTCGAATATCGATGTCTTGCTCAAGCAGCGACACGATGAAATACCGAAGCTGGTAGAAACCTGCAAGCAATACATGAAGTTCGAACAGGAAACCCTGGAGAAAGTCATGCAGGCGCGTTCACGGGTTTCAGAGGCGCGGCAAAACCAGGATGTTCCGGGGCTGGGCATGGCAGAGGGTGCGTTGCGCCTGGGCCTCGGCCAGCTGTTTGCCCTGGCCGAGGATTATCCCGAACTGCGCGCCAATGAAAACTTCCAGCATTTGCAGGGGCGCATCAGCACGCTGGAAAACACGATCGCTGATCGTCGCGAGTTCTATAACGAATCCGCCAATATCAATAATATTGCGATTGAAACCTTTCCAGATCTGATTGTTGCAAGATTGTTTGGCTTCGGCCCGCGGGACCTGCTCGAGTTTGAAGCCGGCGAAACAGTCGACGTTAGTGTGAAAGAATTATTCGAAACCTGATTGCAAGCGCAGTACCCAGGCTATGTTTTCGTGGCTCGAGTTTGAAATCCTGGAATTGCCGAGGGTAGAGTACCTGGTGTTACTCGGGGTACTGGTGGCTGTGTTTGCCTACCTGGTCTATTACTCTTATCGGATCATCAAACGCTACCGCTTCATGGGCGGCACCGCGACGTCGCTAATCAGGTCTGCCGCGCAAGGCCACGTGGAGCTCAAGGGGCTGGGCGAATGGCTACCCAATGACGAGATACGTTCACCATTCAGCAATCGCCGTTGCGTCTGGTATCACTGCACCATCGAAAAGAGAAAACGTTCGGGCAAACGCACGACCTGGACCAACATTTCAGATCAACGCAGCAGCCACCTGTTCCGCCTGGTTGACGATACCGGTGACTGCATCATCGATCCCGATCATGCCCACGTAATCCCCGAGCTGGATATAACCTGGTACGGCCATAGTCCGGATTACCGAACGCGTGGTCCCAGCAAACCAGCCTGGTTCAGCTTCAGTCTGGGAAATTACCGCTTCCGCGAGCGCTTGCTGCTGACGGCTGGCACATTATATGCCCTCGGGGGGTTTCGAACCGTGCACAGCAATCCGTCCGATGCGTTTATCGCTAAGCAGGTCGAGGAGCTGGTTAAAACCTGGAAGCTGCAGCCGGGGAAATACCTGCGCGAATATGACCTGGATCAGAATGGGAAAATCGAGCAACAGGAATGGAAAGCGATCCGGGCAGCAGCCAGCAAGCAGGTGCTTAACCGGTTGAACAGTGAGAAAAAGGAGCACCACGTGATGTCGCGTCCCGACAACAGGAGGCAGCCCTATATTCTATCGGCAACGCCTGAGGAAGATTTGCTGGCGCGTAAAAAATGGCGTGCCTGCCTGTCCCTGTCGGCCGCATTCCTGGCATTTACCTCGCTCGTCGTGATGTTTTCAATCCGCGCGCCCTTTTCCATTTGAATGCGCCCCCCAGTTGAGTAGACTACCGCACTTGAAATAGACCAGGTGGCCGAAGCCTTGACCAATCCATTACTCGAACCCGGCGAACTGCCGGCTTTCAGCAAAATAAGCCCCGAAATTATCGAACCCGCCATCAGGCAGCTGATTGATCAAAATCGTAACGCAATAGCCAGGTTGACCCGACAACCGGAGTCAAACTGGGACAATCTCATCAAGCCGCTGGAGTTGATGGGCGACCGCCTCGACAAGGCCTGGTCACCGGTCCGACATCTGAACTCGGTCAAAAGCAGCCCGGCGCTGCGAGATGCCTACAATAACTGCCTGCCTTTACTCAGCGAATACTCGACCGAGATCAGTCAAAATCGCGAACTTTACCAGGGATACCGAAACATCGCTGATTCTTCCGGATTTGACGAATTTACTTCGGCACAGCAGAAAGCGATCACCGATGCATTGAGGCATTTTCGCCTGGGCGGCGTTGAGCTTGAAGGCGAAGACAGGTCGCGCTACCAGCAGTTGCAAAAGGAATTGTCTGACCTGCAGTCGAAATTTGAAAATAACCTGCTCGATTCCACGCAAGCATGGCAGTACCTGATCGAAGACAAAACAGAATTACAGGGTCTGCCGGAGTACGCGCTTGCCATGTTGCGGCAACTCGCCGAGCAGAAGGAATTAAGCGGTTACCGAGTGACCCTGGACATGCCCTGCTATCTCGCGGTGATCACCTATGCCGATAATCGGGACTTGCGGAAAGCGCTTTATGAGGCCTATGTGACACGGGCATCGGACCAGGGTATCAGCGATAAAATCTGGGATAATGCTGCTATCATGGTCGAAATTGTCGCTAAAAGACAAGAAAAGGCCAGGTTGTTGGGATTTGGCAGTTACGCCGAATACTCGTTGGAAACCAAGATGGCGGCAACGGTTGACCAGGTGATCGAATTTCTAAACGATCTGGCCGAACGCTCAAAACCCGCCGCGATGGCCGAGGTTGATGAACGTCAGGCCTACGCCGAGTCACTCGGTTTTGCAGGAGAGCTCGAAGCCTGGGATTACGCTTACTACAGCGAAAAGCTGAAACAACATCGTTACCAGATCTCCGACGAGGATCTGAAGCCTTATTTTTCTGATCGCCGTGTGATCAGGGGGCTGTTTGATATTGTCGCCAGGCTTTACGGCGTCAGTATTTCAAGCATAAACGCCGAATTCGATGCCTGGGATGAAGCGGTCAGTCTTTACCAGATACAAAATGAACAGGGCGAGGTCATCGGACAGTTTTATCTTGATCTGTATGCGCGCGAGAACAAGCGCGGCGGCGCCTGGATGGATGAGTGCGTCAATCGCTACCGTATCGATGGCAAAACCCAGTTACCGGTTGCCTATCTGACCTGTAACCTGACGCCCCCGCTGGGTGAAGAACCGGCGCTGTTTACCCACGATGAGGTCATCACGCTGTTTCATGAATTTGGCCACGGCCTTCACCACATGTTGACGCAAGTCGACGTGCCGGACGTGGCCGGCATCAACGGTGTCGAGTGGGACGCGGTCGAATTGCCAAGCCAGTTCATGGAAAATTATTGCTGGGAGCGCGAAGCGCTGGACCTGTTTGCGCGTCATTACCAGACAGATGAGCCGCTACCGGATGATCTTTACCAGCGCATGTTAGCCGGGCGGAATTTTCAAAGCGCGCTGCAGATGTTGCGCCAGATAGAATTTGCGTTGTTTGATATTCGGCTGCATCAACAGACGGAAATTTCATCCGCCTCGGAAATTCAGTCGATTCTTGACCAGGTCAGGTCCGAGGTTGCGGTCGTTAAGACGCCCGCCGTCAATCGTTTTCAGAATAGTTTTTCACATATTTTTGCAGGCGGGTATGCGGCAGGTTACTATAGCTACAAGTGGGCGGAAGTCTTATCCGCTGATGCCTTTGCTGCTTTTGAAGAAGAAGGGATATTCAATCCCGAAACCGGGCAAAGATTTCTGCACTGTGTGCTGGAACAGGGGGGTTCACGTCCTGCAATGGAGTCATTTCGATGCTTTCGCGGCCGCGAACCGGAAATTGATGCATTATTAAGACATAGTGGAATTGGCTAGCTAATGTTAAGAATTAAATATCTGGGTTTGACCCTGGTTTTTTACTGTGTGCTGGTGGCAGCCCAGGAAACAACCGATCAGGATAAAGACAGGCAGTATGTCACCGACCAGTTACGCCTGTCGCTATACCAGCAGGCAAGTTCGTCCAGCCAGGTTATCAAACTGCTGCAATCGGGGGATATGCTCGAAATAGAGCAGATCCAGGGGCCCTACGCGTTTGTTACCACGCCCGATGGCACCAAGGGATGGGTTAAACGTGGTTTTCTGACGGTAAAGCCGACCTACAATGTTTTATACCAGGAAGAACAAAAAAAGACCGCAAGCCTCGCCGCCGAAATCGAAAAATTCAGCAATAGCAAGGCCGTCATCGACCAGTATGAAAAGGATATGGACGGCCTGGTTGAAAAAATAGACCTGCTCGAAGCCGAGAAACAAAAGGCGACCCAATCGATCGAAGAGCTGCAGCAGGAAGTTGAAGCGAAACAGCGTGAAATTGATCTGAAAGATGCCGATAGCGCACCCGCCATCTTTGTGTTGATAGATACGTTTCTGCGCTACTGGACAATCATCGTGCCGATTATTGTCGTCATAATAATTCTAAGTTTTCTGGTCAGTAAGATTTTTATCGAAGCCCGAATCAAAAGAAAATTTCACGGCATCAAGATCTGGTAAATGGAATACCGGGACCTGCGGGACTTTATCGATCAGCTCGAGCAGGGCGGCGATCTAAAACGTATCAGCAAACCAGTCTCTCCCCATCTCGAGATTACCGAAATTGCGGCCCGGGTCCTGCGTGCCGGCGGGCCGGCCCTGCTGTTCGAGCAACCCGGTGACAGCGAGATTCCCCTGTTGGCCAATCTGTTCGGTACCGAAGGTCGCGTCGCGCTTGCGCTGGGAAAGAATAATGCCGCTTCGTTGCGCGAGGTCGGCAAGCTGCTGGCTTTTCTGAAGGAACCCGCGCCGCCAAAAGGCTTCAAGGACGCGATGAAAACGCTGCCAATCTATAAAAAAGTGCTTGATATGGCGCCAAAGGTGGTAAAGAAAGGCAAATGCCAGGAAATTCGATTCGACGGGGATGAGGTTGATTTGAGCAGGCTTCCGATCCAGACCTGTTGGCCAGAAGATGCCGCTCCGCTAATCACCTGGGGACTTGTCACTACCCGGGGACCCTCAAAACAACGACAAAACCTCGGTATTTATCGCCAGCAACTGATCGGCCGTAACCGCCTCATCATGCGCTGGTTATCGCACCGCGGTGGCGCGCTGGATTACCAGGAATGGTGCCAGCAAAAGGGCGATGAACCTTTCCCGGTCTCGGTGGTGTTGGGATGTGATCCGGCGACCATCCTGGCGGCAGTGACGCCTATTCCTGACGCGCTTTCGGAATACGCCTTTGCCGGTTTGCTGCGGGGTTCCAAAACCGAGGTAACCCGTTCGTTGCTTTCTGATCTCGAGATCCCTGCGCGGGCCGAAATCGTGCTTGAAGGCCATATATATGCAGGCGATGAAGCCGATGAGGGCCCTTTTGGCGATCACACCGGTTACTACAACGAAATCGAGAAATTTCCGGTATTCACGGTCGAGGCCATGAGCACACGCGAAAACCCGATATATCACAGCACCTACACCGGCCGACCACCTGATGAACCCTCGGTACTCGGGCTTGCGCTCAACGAAGTCTTCATACCGATACTGCAAAAGCAGTTTTCTGAAATCGTCGATTTTTACCTGCCGGCTGAGGGCTGTTCTTATCGGGTGGCTATCGTAAGCATTAAAAAACAGTATCCCGGTCATGCCAAGCGGGTGATGATGGGCGTCTGGTCGTTCCTGCGCCAGTTTATGTACACCAAGTTTGTCATCGTGGTGGACGACGATATCGATGCCCGCAGCTGGGAAGATGTCATCTGGGCGATATCCACGCGCACCGATCCGGCGCGCGACATTACCCTGGTCGAGAACACGCCCATCGATTATCTTGACTTTGCCTCTCCGGTATCCGGCCTGGGTTCGAAGATGGGCCTGGATGCCACCAACAAGCTGCCCGCTGAAACCGGGCGCGAATGGGGCAAACCGATCGCCATGTCACCTGAAGTTGTCGACAGGATCGACCAGATATGGTCCGAGCTAGGGCTCGAATGAATGCCAGCTTTTGCACCGGCATAGAAATTCGACCATAATCGGCTCTCGCAAAACGTAACGGAATCGGGAGGTAAGATGCGTTCAATCATGGTGTTAAATTCCAAGGGTGGCTCGGGAAAGAGCACGGTAGCAACGAGCATTGCCAGCTACTATGCGACCCAGGGAAACAAGGTCATGCTGGTCGATCTGGATCCCCAGTCCTCCAGCCTGGAATGGCTGGAAGCGAGACCCAGCGGGCGCAGCTCGATTACCGGCGTTGACGGATCCGACGGCCATTTCCGGGTTCCTCGAAGTGCCGACTACGTCGTATATGACACGCCGGCCGCCGTCCACGGCAGGGAGTTAAGTGACTTTTTGCGACGCCCGCAAAGCATCATTATTCCGGTATTACCCTCGCCAATCGATATGCGGGCAGCAACCCCGTTTATCCAGAAAGTGCTCGACAACGGCCGTATTGCACGCAAGGAAGCGAGGGTTGCGCTGATCGCAAACCGCTGTCGCGAAAATTACAATATTTATCACGAGCTTGACAGTTACCTGCGCAAAGTCCGCAAGGCACCCTTTATCAGCGTATTGCGGGAAACCCAGAACTATGTGCGCGCCGCGGAACGTGGACTCGGTATATTCGAATTGGCGCCTTATTCGGTACGCAAAGATATTGATCAATGGGAACCTATTATTCGCTGGCTTAATAGCAAGCGCAGCCTGCCGCTGGGCTGAGAGCATCTCGGAGTCGATTTATCAGGTCACCATAGTCCCGACGGGTGAGCAGTTCGCCTGTCCCGCTGACCAGTCTATTCTCACCGCCGCCCATAGCGCTGATATCCTGATTTCCTACAGTTGCCGTGGCGGGCAGTGCGGTGCATGTATGGGAAAAGTGCACCAGGGCGAAATTGCTTATCCGAACGGGCAGCCCGACGCTATTTCCGAGGCGCAAACCCAACAGGGTTATGCCCTGTTCTGCAGCGCCTTCGCCCTGTCGGACCTCAGCATTGAATTAATAGATCCCATGCGTCTGGGTTCCTAGTTTGATTCAAGGGCCGTGGCCACCGCCTGCCGGGCATGGATTGCGGTGCTATCGTAGAGCCTGATATCGGTATGCTGTTGCTGCAGTAACAGCCCGATTTCGGTGCAACCCAGAATGACGCCATCAATCTGCTGTTCGCAGAGACGATCGATAATTGCGAGATATATCTCGCGCGATTCGGGCTCTATCTGGCCCTGGCATAACTCCTGATAAATGATGTCGTGCACCATTTGCCGGTCGTGCATTTCAGGCACCACCACCTCGATACCGTGGCAGCCGGCGATGCGATCGCGATAAAAATCGAGCTCCATCGTAAACGCGGTGCCGAGCAACCCGACACGTTCAACCCCCTCCTGTTTCAATACCTGCGCGGTCGCATCGGCGATATGCAGCAGCGGGATATCGACCGCCGCGCTGACTGCGTCAGCAACCTGGTGCATGGTATTGGTGCCAATCAGAAAGAAATCGGCACCTCCGGCCTCGATTCGACGCGCTGCATCGATCAGGATTTTTGCCGCGGCTTCCCAGTCCCCGGCATGCTGTAGCTTCTCGAGTGGTGCGAAATCGATGCTGTACATTAACAACTTCGCCGAATGCAACCCGCCCAGTCGTTGCCTGACCTCGCGATTGATAAGTTGATAATAAAGCTGGCTGCTCTCCCAGCTCATACCGCCGATTAAGCCAATTGTTTTCAACAGGTTAATTTCATCAAAAAAAATGCACTATAACAGGTTAGCACATGCATACTTTTGAATTCGACATGGCGCTTTCGGCGCTGAAAACCAGGGCCATTTACGAGGGCCAGGCACGCTACATCCTGGTTGAGTCTGATCAGGGGGTAAGGCTGCAGCTGCCCGCGTCCAATTTCTACCGGTACGTTACCTCGGACGGGATACAGGGACGCTTCAGTGTCGATGTCGACGCCGATCATAAAATCGTCGCGTTGCGCAGACTTTAATTCTCCACGCCACGCTGGGCTTGCTTGGCGGCCAGCTTTGCCTGCCTGCGCTGGTCGGCCTGCCTGGAGGCGTCCGCGCCGATGTGATCTTCGCCTCGAGCCCGGGCAAGCCTGACCTGTTTTTCGCGTTCTCGAAAGCGCCCGCGCTCATGATTCGATCTTGAATCGTAACAGGCCGGGCAGCTCACGCCCGCCTGGTACTTGTCACTGGCCTTGTCGGCAGCGGTTATCGGCAAGCGGCAGGCATGACACTGGTCATAGCTGCCCTTTTCGAGCGCATGATTCACGCTGACGCGATTATCAAAAACGAAGCACTCGCCATGCCAGCGAGACTCTGCCTCGGGCACCTCTTCAAGGTACTTCAAAATACCGCCCTGCAAATGATAAACCTGGTCAAAGCCCTGCTGGCGCAGGTAAGCGGTCGATTTTTCACAGCGAATGCCACCGGTGCAGAACATCGCTACCTTGCGGTGTTTTTGCGGATCGAGGTTACGCGCAGCAAAGTCTGGAAAATCACGAAACGATACCGTATTGGCGGGTATCGCGTTTTCAAAGCTACCGATTGCCGATTCGTATTCATTGCGAGTGTCGATCAGGGTCACCTCGGGATCGCTGATCAATTCATTCCAGTCCGCAGGGCTGACATAGGTGCCGCGGTTGGCAGGGTCGATATCATCGATGCCCATGGTTACAATTTCGCCTTTTAATTTGACGCGTGATCGGTAAAACGGCATTTCATCGTCATATGATACCTTGCAGTCAAGATCACGCAGCCGCGTATCCTGCTGCAGAGTGTCGAGCAGGTAGTCGATTGAGGCCCTGCTGCCGGCGACGGTTCCATTGATGCCTTCAGCGGCAAGCAGCAGGGTGCCGCGAACCTGTTTATCAAGCATTACCTGCAGCAGCGGCTCGCGTAATTCAGCAAAATTATCTAAGCGCACGAAACGGTAAAGCGTCGCAATGACGATCGGTGATTTCATCGAGCCTCCTGGAGCGTAAATCCAGAGCCGGGTTAAAAAAGGTCGCTATTCTAGCCCAGAAAAAAATGAGCGTCATCCCGCTTCGGCGGACCGCCGCGCAAGCACGGGCGATATCAGTCGGCGGATTTTTCGATGACGTCGATATGGTGATCGATAAAGTCGATTTGATCACCGGCGCGGATCTTTTTGCGTTTGCGGGTTTCAACTGCGCCGTTGACGCTGACCAGGCCGTCGGCAATTGCCTGCTTGGCGTTACCGCCACTTTCGGCAAGACCTTCAAACTTCAGAATCTTGTAGAGTTCAACAAACTCGGATTCGAGTTCGGCAATGATATTCTCGGAATCGGGCATGCTATTCGTCAAAGTCGATATGGACGTCGTCCGGGTAAGGTTGACCCCTGCCGGTTTCGATACAGGATTTTATACTCATCATGAAAACTCCCCACTTGGTACTGCAGTGAGCCAGAAATTCGCTAGATTCCTGCCAGTTATAATGACTGAAGTTAACAACCGTCTGCTTGCCGTCTTCACTAAGCTCAAACAGGATCTCGGACCCCATCCAGTCAGGCGGCATCTCGCCCGAATGTCGCCAACGGACCAGTCGCTCGGGAATTAACTCGATGACTTCAAAATCGGGACCGCCACCGCCAAAGCGAAACTCGATTATTGATCCCACTGCACCGGCACCCCGGGTATCGGTTGTCCACCACTTCGAGAGCCCGGTATCGGTCGTCAGCAATTCGTAAACCTGCGCGGCGCTGCCACCAACGCCTATGCGGTGCCTGATTTCAGCCATGTCGGTAGTTTAAACGTTTTGATGACATTGGGAATACGGAAAATAGGCGCCGACGAGGTATTTTTTTTCATTTTGCGTTACGATCCAAGCTTTTGTAGAAATACCTCGCCGGGGACTATTTTTCTGGCCAGAATATGGGGTTCTTATCACAGTAGATACGTCATGATTCAGTGGTATCCGGGCCATATGCACAAGGCAAGCAAGGCGTTCAGCAAGATCTTGCCGCAGGTCGATCTTGTGATCGAAGTGCTCGATGCGCGCTTACCCGGGTCCAGCGAAAATCCGATGCTGGCCAGGCTGCGACGCGACAAACCCTGCATCAAGCTGCTCAACAAAAGCGACCTGTCGGACCCCGGTCAACTCGCGCAGTGGGTGGCCTGCCTGGAGCATCAGAATCTCGTGAAAACGCTGGTTTGCAGCCTGGGTGACAATTCTATCTTCGAGTTACCGAAATTATGCCGTGCACTGGTGCCGCGGCGTGACAATCGTAGATCGATGATTTACGCGATGATTGCCGGCATCCCCAATGTTGGCAAATCCACGCTGATCAACCGGCTGGCGGCTCGCCGCATTGCCAAAACCGGGAACGAGGCCGCGCTCACACGGATGCAGCAGCGCATCGAAATATCATCTGAACTAACCTTGATCGATACGCCCGGAATGCTGTGGCCGAATATCGAAAACGAGGCCAGCGGCTATCGCCTGGCCGCGACTGGTGCGATTCGTGATACCGCGCTGGAGATACAGGAAGTCGCGAGCTTTGTTGCCGAATTTCTGCTCAAAACCTATCCCGAGCGTCTGCTGCAGCGTTATGGTATCGAGCCGCTGCCGCAGACAGCGATTGAACTGCTGGAAGCGATTGCGCGCAACAGGGGTTGCATCGTTTCCGGTGGCCGCGTAGACCTGGAAAAGGTATCACGTCTGCTGATAAACGAGTTGCGTAGCGGGGAACTGGGCGGGATTTGCATGGAAACACCCGCGGGTTTTGCTGCCGAATGCGAGCAGGTTGAGGTTATCAGGGCCGACAAGGCGGCCAGAAAAGAAGCGCGCAAAGCGTTGCGCCATAAACGGTAAACTGGGAGATGCCATGATTATTCGACGGGCACTATTACAGGATGCGGCAGAACTGGCGGAATTCAACGTTAGTATGGCTCGCGAAACCGAAGGAATCGAGCTAATACCCGAGGTCATCGGCGCCGGAGTAAAGGCGATGATCGAAAATCCGCAAATGGGTTTTTACCTGGTGGTAGAGCTTGATAATGGTATCCAGGCGTCGCTGATGGTGACCACCGAATGGAGCGACTGGCGCAATGGCATGTTCTGGTGGATACAGAGCGTCTACGTGCGCCCCGCGTATCGCCGCCAGGGCCTTTACCGGGAGCTGTATCAGCGCGTCAAGGAACTCGCCGAACAGGAACCCGCGGTCTGTGGATTCCGACTCTATGTCGAGAACTGGAATACCGTTGCGCAAAAGACCTACGCCTCGCTGGGCATGACGGAAACCGTGTACAAGATGTTCGAAGAACTCAAGCCAGGCCTCGAATATAAAAAATAGAACTGCAGGCATCACTGCAGCCTGCCGAGATTCACGCTTGCGCGGGCATGGCACTAATAATATAGTCCTCATTCCTCAACGGGGTGCTCTAGCGAGCTGAGAGGTGTTGTTCCGACACCAACCCGATGAACCTGATCCAGTTAATACTGGCGTAGGGATGTGAGCGTATCAAAGCTGGTTCCCATCTCTCCGTTTTAACGTTCAGCTAAATGGAGACCATCATGAACGTAATCATAAGGTGCCTCGGCAGCGTCCTGTTGCTGTCGTCTTTTGCCCTGCAGGCTGCGACACCCAAACTGGTCGTGTACACCTACGACTCGTTTACCAGTGACTGGGGCCCTGGTCCCCAGGTCAAGACCGCCTTCGAGGCCCAGTGCGATTGCAGTCTCGAAATGGTGGGTCTCGAAGACGGGGTATCGATGCTCAACCGACTCAAGCTTGAAGGCAAAAATACGAGGGCCGATATTTTGCTCGGAATTGACACCAGCTTGACCGCAGATGCCCGCGCTAGCGGCCTGTTTGAGACCCACGGCATTGCCTTTGAAAACTCGACACTGCCGGGTTCGTGGCGGAGTGATTTATTTTTACCCTATGATTACGGCTATTTTGCCTTTGTCTACAACCGCGAGAAGCTCGCTAATCCACCCTCGAGTCTGCGCCAACTGGTCGAGGCGGAGCAGGGGCCGAGTATCCTGGTGCAGGATCCACGCACCTCGACCCCGGGCCTTGGCCTGTTGCTATGGATCAAGAAGGTTTACGGCGATAAGGCTGACGAGGCCTGGGCCCGTTTGTCCAGGCGCATCGTCACCGTGAGCAAGGGCTGGAGTGAAGCCTATGGTTTGTTTTTAAAAGGCGAGGCCGATATGGTTCTCAGTTATACCACCTCGCCGGCCTATCACATCATCGCCGAGCAAGATCCGCGTTTTGCAGCCGCACGCTTTAGCGAGGGGCACTACCAGCAGATCGAGGTCGCGGGACTGGTTAAAAGCAGCCAGCAAAAACAACTGGCGCGAGAGTTTCTCGAATTTATGCTGAGCGAGAAGTTTCAGACGATTATCCCGACCACCAACTGGATGTATCCGGCGGCGTTGCCGAGCGATCGCTTGCCACCGGAATTCGGGCAGCTAATCGATCCGTCTCCCGCACTGTTACTGGACGAAAAGCTGATCGCAACGGAACGCAAGACCTGGGTGGATGAATGGCTCGAGGTCATGTCGCGCTAGCCTGATGGCGCCAATGAATTCACGTGCAATTCCGGCAGGCATCGTGCTGGTAATGCTCGGGCTGATCATAATGGCACCGCTGGGCGGCCTGGTAAACCTCAGCGGACTGCCGGGTTACGAGCCCGGAGATCTGCGGTTCTGGCACAGCAGTTATATCCGGCGGGTTCTGTTTTTCAGTCTCTGGCAGGCGAGCCTTTCGACGATTCTAAGCGTGTTGCCGGCAATCCTGGTGGCGCGTGCATTTGCACTGCAACCGAATTTTCCGATGCGCGCGCTGTTGCTTCGGCTGTTCGCGTTACCACTGGTGGTACCCGCGGTGGTTGCGGTAATGGGAGTGGTTTCCGTTTATGGCAGCGATGGCTGGGTATCGCTGGGCAGGTCGCTATACGGGCTTAACGGCATATTGCTGGCGCACGTTTTTTTCAATTTGCCGCTCGCGGTGCGACTGCTGTTACCACAATGGCAGACGATTCCCGAGCACCACTGGCAGCTCGGCGACCAGCTGGGAATGAGCGCCTGGCAACGCTGGTGCTTGCTGGAATGGCCGGCACTGCGTGAGGCATTGCCGGGGGTTATGCTACTGGTATTCATGTTATGCCTGACCAGTTTTGCCGTGGTATTAACGCTTGGTGGCGGTCCAAAAAGCACCACCCTGGAGGTCGCGATTTACCAGTCCCTGCGCTTTGACTTTAATCCTGCCAGGGCCGTTGTGCTGGCACTGCTGCAGCTCCTGGTATGTATGCTGGTAGCCATTGTCACGTTAAAGCTGAAGCGCTTGCCCGAAGTCGAAATCGCTCTCAATTCCGGCGCGCTGGCGACTCGCTCTGTTCAAAAACCGCTCGGTGTGGTCCTGATCCTGG
>CALZHS010000008.1 GCA_945787265.1 uncultured Gammaproteobacteria bacterium
ATAAAGCGGAGTATGAACCCGGGCGCCGGCTTCGAGCGCACGTTCCCAGCTGAGATCCACATCGTAAACGTAGAGGTGAATTTGACCGGCACATGCTCCGAGGCTCAGGGGTGTTAGAATACCCTGCTCTGGAGATTCGACGTTGAGGGCTATAATGCTGTTGCCGATTTTAATGGTGGCATGAATCGCAACCGCCTCATCGGCACCGGTTTGACGAGTCAGTAACTCGGCACCGAAAGCGGCCTGGTAAAATGCAATCGCGGCATCGACATCGAAAACCGTCAGGCAGGTGGTAACGGTTCTATAACCGCGGGGGATAGGGGAAATTTTCTTACTCACAGTATGCTCCATAATGTATCTATTAGGGGAAAAAAATAAAACACTTCCTAACATCGGAAAATGTAGGCTGGATAAATTGCGGTAGCCTACATTATGAATCATAATGTAGTTAATAAACTTTAAGTTGTCAACATCATGAATCAAGATGTAGCTCTCGGAATCACCGGTTCGGTCACCCAGGCCGACCTGGCACCGTTGCGCGAAAGCGCCCGTCTGGGCGAATTTGCGGTGGTTTACCGCGTCGAACGGCTTCACCAGGGTGGCGGTTACGGTGACCAGGACAAGCATCCGCTAGCCTGGGCCGTCGCCGTGTACGTCGACAACCAGCTGTGCCGGGTGTTCAACGCGCGCGGATCAGGCCGGGAATGGAACAGCATCGACCGGCTCAGCTCCTGGTTGCGCGAGCAGGGTTTCTGGTACTGGTGGACGCGCAATGATCTCGAACCCGTTGGTGACGCCCTCGCTGAACCCGAAGACATGCCCGACCCGCCTTCGCCCACGACGATAGATCCACCGTTTTCACCCTTTTGATGCGTCATTCGACACACATGGATTTTAACTTCCGTGCCTTCGCGGAAGATTTGCCGGGAACCCACTGGCAGCATCATTTCAAAAGCCACTGGCAGGCTTACCGGCGCTGGTTCCTGCGTTTTGGCGAACGCAAGCGTCCGACCTACCTGGAATCGGTGCGCGCGCTGAAACGACATATGCCCGAGTTCATGCCGACCTACGAAAGCATGGTCGAAATCGCCGGTGGCGGAGATCATGCCGCTCGCTTCCTGTCCCAGTATTGTCCACCCCCGCTGTTCCGCGGCTGTTCCCAGTCGGTTTACATCCGCGACGAAGTCGTACTGGTGCGCAACTACGATTACTCACCCTATATCTTTGACGGCCTGGTGATGCAATCAAGGTTCGACCAGCGCGCCGTTGTCGCGATGCTCGACTGCATGTCGGGCGCACTCGATGGCATTAACTCGGACGGCCTGGCGGTCTCGATGTCCTTTGGCGGGCGCGAGGAGTTCGGCGACGGATTCGGAATTCCCATCCTGTTGCGCTACCTGCTCGAATATGCTGGTAACGTCAGCGAAGCCTGCGAGCTGATCGCGCGCGTTCCCGTAAACGGTGCCTACAACGTGATGTTACTCGACAGTGACGCCAGTTTTGAAACCCTGGCCATTGCGCCCGGCCAGGCACCGCTTGCGCTTAAAGCCACGGTATCGACCAATCACCAACCGGGCAGCAGCTGGCCGATCTACGAAGAAAAGGTCGCGACCTATCCCCGTTTCGATTACCTCAGTGAAATCAACGCCGCCAGCGAGCTCAGCGGGTACGATTTCACGCGTCGCTTTCTGCAACCACCGCTATATAACAACAAGTTCGGGCGCGGCTTTGGCACGCTTTACAGTGCGGCTTTCTATCCGCAGCGCAAGACTTGCGAATACTTCTGGCCACAACATGCCTGGGGCTTTGATTTCAATACCTTTAGCCCGCTTGAATACTCGATATCATTTGTCGATCCCGACGGCTACCCGGCGAAGAGTCGGGCCTACGCCGACATTTACACCAGCCAGCCAGTACCGGTACTCAAGTTTTAAACGCCCTAAACCGCTTCCCGGCTCACCGGCCCGCAGTGGCGTCGGAATCGAATGCGCTGGCAGGCGAGCTGGACCAGACGCCGCAGTGAGGGCAGCTATTGCTGCAGTTTCGCGAGCATTTCCTCGGTAAACATCTGCAAGCCGATTTCGGGGTTGTATCCGTGGATTTCCTTGACGTCAAGCGCGCGCATGAAGGCCAGTATCTCTTCGCTGACCACCTGTCCCGGCACCAGGATCGGAAACCCTGGTGGGTACGGCGTCACGAAACTGGCCGATACCAGCTCCCGCCCCGATTTCATCATCGCGCCGATAGTATCCTCGTCGATGGTGATGTACTCGCAGTTTTCCTCGTCATAGGCATAGAAAAAAGCGCTCCTGATATCTCCATCGGTAGTCTTAACCTTCTGCTGCGAGCCCGGGCAAAACGCGGCGTGGAAATAGCTAAAATCGGGCAAAGGCGGCAGGTCTACTGACATTGATTTCACGCGTTTCTCGATCAATTTGCGCTCTACCCGGCTGGCATCCTCGCGTTGCTGATCGAGCTCGGTCGCTATTTTCACCAGCACCTCGATCAGAAACGCAACCGAGCTGCGCGTGGTACCGATATTGGTCATAAACAGAACGGTGTTGCGCGAGGTCTTGTTGATTTGAATGCCGTACTTGTCCATCAGGTAATCGTTTTTGAAGGTATCCCCATCGATACCGGTCTTACCGACGTAGAGCGTCAGGCGGGTTAAATCGATGACGAAATCGTCTATCTCCCATGCCTCTTCCATGCCGTTGTTACGCCATCCCTTTTCCGGGTCGAAATAGCTATCGATCCCCGAGGGCCGGTACTGCTCCGGAATCATGTCTTTCGCTTCGAGGAAGAGAAAATATCGACTCAACAGGGGATGCGACGCGACTCGTTCGCGAATGACCATCGCCAGCTCGATCTGCTTTTGCACCAACTCAAAGCCTTCCAGTTCTACCTGGCGTCGACCGATATCGAGCGAGGCCAGAATCTGGTAATTGGGTGAGGTCGAGGTATGGGTCATGAACGCCTCGTCGAAGGGTTCCTGCACTTTGTGATTGAATTCCTGGTCGTAGACGTGGATCATCGAGCCCTGGCGTAGCGAGGTCAGCGATTTATGCGTCGACTGGGTGGCATAGGTACGAATACGCACTCTGTCGGGGTCGGGCATGAGCCGCTCGTCGAGCAAATCCTCGTCCTTGCATTTCGCAATGCGCTTCTGGTACTCGGCGTATTCCTGTCGATAGGACTCGCTGCGATAGCGGGCGCGCAAACGATTTGCGGTTGCCATTGCCGCGCGCCGCCGATAGGTCGGTGTAAAGCCCGCAAATGCGAACCAGGCCTCGTCCCAAAGGAACACCAGGTCCGGCTTGATTGCCAGGCACTCCTCCATGACGCGCTCGACATTGTAGACCACACCATCGAAGGTGCAGTTGGTCAGCAACAGCATCTTGACCTTGTGCAGCAGGCCGGCCTTCTTGTAGAGCAGTAGCTTGCTCTTGATTTCATGCAGCGGTACCGCGCCATACATGGAGTAATCATTCAGCGGGTAGGAATCGAGGTAGCAGACCTGGGCGCCCGCCAGCACCATGCCATAGTGATGCGATTTGTGGCAGTCGCGGTCAACCAGGATGATATCGCCCGGCTTCACCAGGGCCTGCACCACGATCTTGTTGGCGGTGGAAGTGCCGTTTGTCACAAAGTAAGTGCGCTTGGCGCCAAAAGCGCGCGCCGCCAGTTCTTGTGCTTTCTTGATTGGTCCATGCGGCTGCAGCAGTGAATCGAGCCCGCCCGAGGTTGCCGAGGTTTCAGCGAGGAATATATTCATCCCGTAAAACTGCACCATGTCCTTGATCCAGTGCGACTTGGTAATCGACTTGCCGCGCGATATCGGCATCGCGTGGAACACGCCCGTCGGCTGTTGGCTATATTTGCGCAAGGCGGTAAAAAACGGCGTTTCGTAACGTGACTCGATGCCGCGCAAAATGTTCAGATGAAGATCGAGATAGTCTTCCTGCTGGTAGAAAATTCGTTTAAATTTTTGCGCCACGTTGCCAGCGATATCCTCGACCGCGGCATCGGTCACCAGGTAAAGATCCAGTTCCGGACGCACTTCCGCCAATAGATTACCCAGCAGCGGCCCGCGGGAGGTGTCAAGCGAGTCCTCGTACTCAGTTTCATCGATCTTGGCGAGATAGCGCTGCAGTATTTCGAGGTGATTCACCGAGCGTAGCGGGAATCCGTAGCGGATCACTACAACCTGTATGTTGTAATTGAACAGCACCGCGTTGAGTGCGTCCTCGAAACTCGGTACGACCACGATATCATAGATGAAACGGTCTTCCGGACGCCTGATTTTACACAGGCTGTCGCGAATCAGTTTGACGTCTTCCGGACCGCTTTCATCGACGAACAAGACCTCGAAATAAGGCCGCTGCTGATGCGACAGTTCGTCATAATGATGACTTGTCTCCCCTCGCTCGTCGAGCTCGGAAGCCGTGCGCAGGTTGATATGCCGCGAGCGATAGGTACCGCCGGTAAGCGCACGTACGATTCGCGTAACCATGCGCGACAGCAGTTCGTAATCCTCCTCGTTGAACAGTTGCCACAGCAGGTCAAAATCTTCCTGTGACGGGACTGCACTGTAGTTTTCAAAGGTATGCAGCAGGCTGAGCGCTTCGCGAATTTTTTTGACCAGGCTCGCAACATCAGCCTTGCGCAGGTGTTTCGCGCTGAGACGATTGGCGTACTCATCGAGGCGATTCCAGGTATCGAAACGCATCTGGGTAGGGCTGTGGTAAAAATCCAGGTTAGTGCGTTTTTCCCTGCTTTTGGGGGCTCCAGTATCAGGCATTTCGGTTCCTAATTGGACTGCGAGGGTCTCGATTCTAACATGAGGAGCATCTGTATTAAGGCAAACTTTAACTTCGGCGGCTAATTATCATTGTTCCCGATAGTTGAAATCGTTATGCTTCTCGCCTTTCCGGCAAATTTCTTGGGATCACGCACATGAGCATTCAAATTTCGGACCAGGCACTACTGAAAACAAAGGCTTACATCGATGGCCAATGGGTCGACGCAGACAGCGGTGAGACCGTGCCGGTGACCAACCCTGCCAATGGCGAAGTCATTGCAGAAGTTGCCAAATGCAGCACCGCGGAAACCCGCCGCGCGATCGAAGCTGCCGGCGCCGCGTTTCCCGAATGGAGTAAAAGAACCGCCAAAGAGCGTGCCGCCTGCCTGCGCAAGTGGTTCAACCTGATGATGGAAGCCCAGGAAGACCTCGCAATGATCATGACCACCGAACAGGGTAAGCCGCTGGCCGAGTCGCGGGGTGAAGTCGCTTACGGCGCCAGCTATATCGAGTGGTTTGCCGAGGAAGCCAAGCGGGTCTACGGCGATACCATCCCGCAACCTTCAAATGACAAGCGCATCGTCTGTATCAAGCAACCCGTTGGTGTCGTCGCCTGTATCACACCGTGGAATTTCCCCAACGCGATGCTGACGCGCAAAATTGCACCGGCGCTTGCGATTGGCTGCACGGTGGTCTGCAAACCCGCCAACGCAACACCATTATCCGCCTACGCATTCGTCGAACTGGCCGAGAGGGCCGGCATTCCGCCGGGTGTCATCAACATGGTAACCGGTGAAACCGCGGCCATCGGTAAGGAACTGACCTCGAATCCAATCGTGCGCAAGCTGACCTTTACCGGGTCAACCCCGGTTGGCAAGCAACTGATGGCCGAGTGCGCACAAACGGTAAAACGGACCTCGATGGAGCTCGGCGGTAACGCACCTTTCATCGTCTTCGACGATGCCGATCTGGATGCAGCCGTCGCCGGCGCGCTGATCAGCAAGTATCGCAACGCCGGTCAGACCTGTGTTTGCGCCAATCGCATCCTGGTTCAGGCCGGTTGCTATGACGCATTTGCCGACAAACTGGCAACCGCCGTCAGCGGCCTCAAGATGGGTGACGGCACCGAGGAGGGTGTTACGGTCGGACCCCTGATCACCGAACAGGCCGCCAACGATATGGAGGCTTTTGTCGCTGATGCAGTCAGCAAGGGCGCCAAAATGGTGGTCGGCGGTAACCGCTCCGAGCTCGGCACCAATTTCTTTGAACCGACCATTTTAACCAACGTCAATGGCGAAATGCGGATATTTCGTGAAGAGATCTTCGGACCGATCGCACCGCTGTACAAGTTCGACACCGAGGATGAGGCTATCCAGATGGCGAACGATACCGAGTTCGGTCTTGCCTGCTATTTTTATGCGCGCGATATCGGGCGCATCTGGCGCGTCGCCGAGAGCCTCGAATACGGCATCGTCGGCATCAACGAAGGCATCATTTCCAATGAAATGGCACCCTTTGGTGGAGTCAAGGAATCCGGGCAGGGTCGCGAGGGCTCGAAGTACGGGCTCGATGATTACACTGAAATCAAGTACCTGTGCATGGGAGGAATCGACAAATGAGTCAGGCAAAACTGAAAGTATCCGAAGTCGCCGGAATCTCCAACCAGGAATGGCAGACGCGCAAGGATAAAGCCATCGCGCGCGGCGAAGGCAATATTGCCCAGGTCTACGTGGAGCGCGCGCTCGGGTCCGAGATCTGGGACGTTGAGGGCAAGCGCTATATCGACTTCGGCACCGGCATTGCCGTTTGCTCGGCCGGCCACAGCCATCCGAAAATCGTCGCCGCGGTCGCCGAGCAACTCGAGAGGTTCAGCCATACCTGTGTCATGGTAACCCCTTACGATAGCGCGGTTCGACTGGCCGAAAAGCTTAATGACCTGGTACCCGGAACCTCGAAAAAGAAGTCAATTTTCGTCACAACCGGCGCCGAAGCGGTCGAAAACGCGGTCAAAATTGCACGTGCCCACTCGGGCCGACGCGGCGTAATCGCCTTCAACGGCGGTTATCATGGTCGCACCAATCTAACGATGGGTCTGACCGGAAAGATCACCCCTTATAAAAACCTGTTCGGTCCTTTCCCGGCAGAGATTTTTCACGCGCGCTTCCCGATCGACTATCATGGCATTTCAGTCGAGGATTCGCTCAAGGCGCTCAATGACCTGTTCCTGGCCGATATTGCCCCCAGCGATGTCGCCGCAATCATCGTCGAGCCGGTACAGGGTGAAGGTGGTTTTTACCCGGCGCCGGTCGAATTCTTGCAGGCGCTGCGCGCACTGTGCGACGAACACGGCATCGTCATGATCGTCGATGAAATCCAGACCGGGTTTGCCCGCACCGGCAAGATGTTCTGCAGCGAATACGCGGGCATCGAGGCCGACCTGATGACGGTTGCCAAGGGCATGGCCAACGGTTTCCCGATTGCCGCGGTGGTAGGCAAGGCCGAGATCATGGACGCAGCCCTCCCCGGCGGCATCGGCGGTACCTACGCCGGCTCACCGCTCGGTTGCGTCGCTGGGTTGGCGATGATCGACGTGATCGAAGAAGAAAACCTGGTCGACTCTGCGACTCACGTCAGCAAGGTATTTACCAGGCGCCTCGAAGAATTGCAGGCGAAATTCCCTGCCAACATCGGCCACCTTCGCACCAGTCATGGCGCGATGATGGCGATGGAACTGGTCAGGAACGGCGATGCCGAACAACCCGACCCGGACCTGACCAGGGCATTGGTCGGGGCTGCTTACAAAAATGGTCTGGCGCTGCTCAGCTGCGGCGCACGGGGTAACGTCATTCGCTTCCTGCCCGCGCTGAATATCAGCGATACACTGATCAACGAGGGCATGGATATCCTCGAAAAATGCCTGCAGGAACTGGTCTAGTTCGCTAGCTGCGCGCCGGAACCGATAAATACAACGTCATTCCGGCACCAGCCGAAACGTCGGACCGCGGAAACCATTCCAACCTGCCGTGGTCATTTAGCGGAAAGCCCAACGGGCTTTCCGGTTAACCTTCTGCGAAGATTCAGGTATGGATACCGCGGTCCGACGTTTCGGGTCAAGCCCGGTATGACAAATAGTTAAGAATTTCCGAGGGGCTCGTTGAGCTCGATGATGTATCCGTTAGGATCCTTGAAAAACGCGATGATGCGCGTACCGGCGTTCATCGGGCCGGGCTCGCGCACGAATTCAACTCCTTCTGACTTGAGATACTCAGCGGTCGCATAGACATCGGAGACCTTGAGCGCAAAATGCCCCCAGGCATTACCGAAATCATAAGGTTCCGTCTGGTCCCAGTTGTAGGTCATTTCGATCGTCGTGCCCTCATCCTCACCCTGGTAACCGACGAAAGTGTTGGTAAAGCGCCCGTCTGGATACTCGTTCTGACGTAATATCTTCATGCCCAGGATACGCGTGTAAAAGTCCAGGGTTTTATCCTGGTCGAATACGCGAATCATCGTATGGTCGAGCCGAAAATCGGGTTTTTGATCGCTCATGATTTGCCTCTATTCTTTATAATGCGGGTCGGATCGCGTCAGCGATCATCTCCTGGAATCGGCGCACGCTGTTTTCCCAGCAGGGTGACAATACCCCGCCGTCGGCAAGCGACGATTGCCGCCCCTGTTGCATACGCGTGCACATTGCATGATCCTCGAGATGAACTCTGTGCCACAAATCCCTTAACTGCTGGATTTCGGCTTCACTATAGTTCGCGTCCTTATGGGTGTAAATAACACGCCGCTGGTGGGTGTGGCCGGCGTCAACCGGCTGGTGCAGATACACACCGAGCTGGTCGGGTTGATAGGTGCCAAGGATGAAACTCGGAAACAGCGTCAGGTAGTGCGAAGTCACGCCGAGTGCGCTCAAGCTTGCACTGGCCTGTTGCTCGGCGTCGAGTTCCACCAGGCTACCGACACAGTGCGCCTCGATAAAAGTGCGATGATCCTGCAACGGCTGATTGGTCGTGGTCTGGTGTACGAATTGCACGTGGTAAGGCTCAATGAAGTTTTCCATTAACAGCTTCCAGTTACAGCCAATTTCGCCAAAATCGATGGTCAAGACCGGTTTATAGTCCTCAACCTTATTGCTGCCAAGCATTTTCCTGATGGGCGCAAGGAAATCCTCGAATGGAGTTGGATTATCGGACAGGTTGACAAAAATCCAGTCATGCCATATTGCGCAATGTACCGGTATCAAACCGTGTTCGTTAAAATCGAAATTCCCGGGCTGCTGCTGTGCGCCACCACCAAAATAGGGAGCATTTTTGAGATTACCGCACAGATCGTAACTCCAGCTGTGGTAAGGGCAGCGGATCAGTTTGCCGCAGTTTCCATCGGCATCGATTAATTTCAGGTTGCGGTGTCGGCAAACATTGTGAAAAGCCTTAATTCTGCCCTCGGAATCGCGCAACAGGAAAACCGGCAGTCCGGCTATCTGGATGGGTTTTGCGTCACCTGTATTTTCCAGGTCATGTGAAAAACCGGCGAACATCCAGTTTTTGGCAAACAGATGCTGATTTTCGAGCTGCAGAAATTCGTCGCTGGTATAGGCAAGCGCCGGCAAACCGCGGGGTACCGATTCAACCGCATCAAAATCACGAAATAATGACTGAGTCAGCATGATTCAGAACTTGTTAGAGCGCCTTAAATTAGCACAGAGTTACCCATTCGCGAAACAAATTTTATTGGTTATTTTACGTTTTCCGCAACATTTTTTGCAATATTCTCCATTATCATCAATAATGGCGCGCATTCAATCGCGAAAACCATAAATATGGCTTCTGAAGCTGCTGTCTCCGACGAACCCAGGGTGCGTGGCATTGCCTCCACCGAGGATGATCTTAACCGCGGCATTATCAAGATGTTGCAACAGGACGGCCGTTTGCCTTACAAGGATATCGCCAGGGCGCTCAAGGTTTCGGAAGGCACTATCCGCAACCGCGTACAGTCGATGAAACAAAGCGGCGCGCTCAAGATTGTCGCACTGGCTGACCCGATGGCTATTCGCTACCAGGCCGATGCCATGATCGGGATCAAGGTTGCGAGCCCGGCAACACCGCGCAGCGTCGCCCACCGCCTCAGCGAGCACGGCGAAGTCGTCTACGTGCTCTGGGTTTCCGGCCGCTACGACTTGCTGATCGAAGTGGTTTGCGAAACCAGCGACGCATTTCAGTCTTTCCTGGAACAACACTGTTTCGGCCACGATGATATCGATCAGATCGAAGTCATGAGCGGTATCGAAATGTTCAAAAACCAGTTCCTGCTGAAACGGCAGGCACAGTAACCACACAGAGGAGCACAACCATGAGCAGCACGTACTACGAGAGCATGGAAAAATCTTTTCCCAGCAAGGCGCGCATAAGAAAAGAAAAGAAAAAACTCGAGGATGCCGGCGTCAAGTACATACTATCCTGCTGGATCGACATGCTCGGCGTGCCCAAGACCAAGCCGGTACCCATCTGCGACTTCGAACCACTATGCCTCGGCAAGGGGCCTCAATTCGCCGTGCACTCGGTGTCTTTCGTGCCTGAACTCGGCCCGGCCGACTCCGACCAGATCCCGGTGCCCGACCTCGACAGCCTGGTGATCTGCCCCTGGGATCCGACCTGCGCGTGGGTATTCGCCGACCTGTGGTGGGAGGGCAAACCCTACAACCTGTGTCCGCGCCAGGCGCTGAAACGCGTCATTCGTGACGCTGCCGACCAGGGTTACGCGATGATGGCAGGTATCGAACCCGAGTTCATTACCATGCAGTGGGACGAAAACGGTAAACCCGTTAAAGCCTTCGACGACGATCCAGCCGAGGGTGAGGGCATACGCCCGCGACGCCAGGCATTCGGCTACGATGTTGAATATTCGATCGACGCGATGGGTTTTCTCGGAAATTTGATCGATATTCTGAACGACCTCGGCTGGCAGCTGCACGACGTTGTCGCCGAAGGCGCCTATTCCCAGTTCGAGCTCGATTTTCACTACACCGACGTGCTGGAAATGGCCGACCGCATGGTATTCCTGCGCGTGTTGTTGAAAGAAATCGCGAAAAAGCACGGCATGTTCGTTACCTTCATGCCCAAGCCAACCACCGGCGACTGGCGCTCGGGTGCACATATGAACACCTCGCTGGTCAGGGTCGGCAAACCGGACAATAACCTCTATGCAGACAGCAAGGGCGGCTGGAGCCAGACCGCTTACCACGCCATTGGCGGTATTCTCAAACACGGCGCGGCGATTACCGCGGTCGCCTGCAGTACGGTCAATTCCTACAACGGGCTGGTGCCCAAGGTGGGCGGTTTCGAGGGCGGCGTTTACACTTGGGCGCCAACGCATATCACTTACGGCTCGAATAACCGCTCGGCGATGCTGCGCATGCCGCAAAGCCGATTTGCCCTCGAAAATCGCGCCGCCGACATGTGCATGAATCCCTACCTCGGTCTCGGCATGATGCTGGCGGCCACCATCGACGGCGTGGTCAAAAAGATCGACCCGGGTAAATCGGTGGACGAAGACCTCTATGTCATGGATGAAAAGAGGCAGCAAAAGCTGACCGCGCTACCGCGCAACCTGCTGGAGGCAACCGAACAACTCGGCAAGAGCAAACTGGCGAAAGACGTGCTGGGCGAGCAGATGCTGTCATCTTTTCTAGCCTACAAGGTCGACGAATGGGAGCGTTACCACCAGGTCACTACCGACTGGGAAGTACAGGAATACCTGCGCCTGTTTTAATGGATTACAGCATTTACGATCTCGGCGAATTCGAACTGCAATCGGGCGTTGTCTTTCGCGGCGCCCGGTTGGCCTACAAAACCTATGGCGAGCTGAATGCAAACCGCGACAACGTGGTGGTACTGCCGACTTTCTATACCGGCAGCCATACGCGCAACGAGGGTTACTTCGGAGCGGGGCGGGCGATCGACCCGGCACGCCATTTCGTGGTTTCGATCAACCTGTTTGGTAACGGCATTTCGTCATCGCCGAGCAATACACCGGCCCCTTTCAACGCGGCCGGTTTTCCGGATATCACGCTGTACGACAATATTCGTGCGCAGCGTCGATTGCTGACCGAGGCACTTGGCATAGATCGAATTGCGCTGGTAACCGGCTGGTCGATGGCAGGCTGCCAGTCGTTTCAATGGGCCGCACAGTACCCGGATTTCGTCGACGCAATACTGCCGTTTTGTGCGTCAGCGAAAACTTCCGAGCACAATATTGTCTTCCTCGAGGGCGTTAAAGCCGCGCTGCAGGCGGATGCGGTCTATGCCGATGGCAACTACACCAGCCCGCCGGTAAGGGGTTTAAAGGCATTTGGTCGCGTTTATGCCGGCTGGGCCTTTTCGCAGACCTTTTACCGCGAACAGATGTATCGCCTTAAGGGTTTCGACAGCGCCGAGGCGCTGTTACAGGACTGGGAACAGGATCATCTCGGCTGGGACGCCAATGATTTATTGTGCAAACTCAAGACCTGGCAACTGGGCGATATCAGTGCCAACGACCTTTATCAAAATGATTTCAGGGCAGCCCTCAACGCGATCAGGGCGAAAACCATCGTCATCGCCTGCGACAATGATCTGTATTTCTGCCCCGAGGATAACCGGCTCGAAATCGAGCACATCACCGACGGCGAACTGCGCATCTACGAATCACCGTGGGGCCACTGCGTCGCGTCACCCGGTAACAGCCCAGAATTCGAACGCTATCTCGACCAGGCAATTTCCGAGTTGCTTGACTAAACCAGTTCCACTTTTAAACCTGGAGAACAGCATGACTGCACCAAGCGTATTCAGAATCGCCGAAATACAGGATCGTATCGACAACCTGCCCGAGAACGGCACCTACATCAAACCTTTCGTGACGACCGCGATCAGCGAATCGATGGCGGGTGGTATTAACGCACTGAACAAGATCTCGGTGCCCTGGGACCTGACCTGCGATGAAATGATCTACTGCCTGCAGGGCACCTTTCGTCTTGTCGTCGACGAGGTTGGTTACGAGCTCAACCCGGGCGACCTGATGTTCGTGCCGAAAGACAACCACGTCAAATACGAGTGTGACGACAAGTGCGTCATTTTTTATACGGCTTACCCGGTCGACTGGAAGCAGCGCGCCGGTATCACCCAGGTGCCCGGCATTGACGCCGACGAAATGCCGGCTCCCTACGAGCAGTGAAACACATGCAAACTGGAGTACGCTGCGACATGGCGCTCGAGCCGGGAATTGCCGGCCACCAGCCAGGCGATATCGTAACCTAGCGCCAGCCTGCTCGATCCATCAATTGCACCGCGGCGCGATTATTTTCACCGAGCAGCGTGAGGTTCAGGGAATCGCTGTTGAATTTTCCAAACGCTCTCAGGGTCGCAGGCGTTTTCGCGTCGGCTACCACCGGATATTCATTATTGACCTCGGCGTACCAGGCCTGGGATTCGGGATTGACCAGGAACTCAAGCAGGCGCTCGGCCGCCTCGGGATGACTGGCGTAGCGAGTGATACCGGCACCGCTGACATTAACGTGAGCGCCCCGCTCGGACTGGTTAGGCCAGAACAGGCCCAGGCTGTTGGCTACTTTTTGATCATCTTCCTTGGCACTATTAACCAGACGTCCATAGTAATAAGTGTTGGCAATTGCGATATCGCATAACCCGGCCGCGGCGGCGCGCAATTGATCGGTGTCGCCGCCGGCGGGTTTACGCGCGAAGTTGGCAACCAGGCCGCGCGCCCAGGCCTCGGTTTTTTCGGGCCCATGCGCTGCGATAATCGACGCTACCAGCGACTGATTGTAAATGTTGCCAGAGGAGCGGATGCAGATCCGCTG